>NZ_CALETI010000125.1 GCF_937920075.1 uncultured Agitococcus sp. | reverse complement strand
ACTTAGGTAAAGCAGGGACAGATGTTGCGATTAACAATGCGACTTTGGCCGTAACGGCTAATGCCACCGTTGCCCGCAAATTAGCTTTAACGGGTGCTACGGCGACCATTAACACAGCGACAGACACCACAAGCAGTATTACGGACATCATCAGTGGCACAGGCCAGTTAGTTAAAACAGGTGCAGGTAGCTTAAGCTTAACAGGTACTAACAGCTATGAGGGCGGCACGGTTGTAAATGGTGGTACTGTCACTATTAGTAGCGATGCTAACTTAGGTAAAGCAGGGACAGATGTTGCGATTAACAATGCGACTTTGGCCGTAACAGATACTGTTGTTCTTACGCATAGTGTTAGCGTGGCAAATACTGCAACGATTGATATTGCCAATTTTAATAGTTCTCTAATGAGTGCTGTTAGTGGTTTAGGTACTTTAAACAAAGCAGGTACTGGTACGTTAAGCTTAAACGGCACCAACACCTTCGTTGGCAGCTTAAATGTTCAAGCTGGCAAAGTGGCGATCAACAACGCCAACAGCTTAGGAGCCAACAACAACAGCGTCAGCTTAGCGGACAACACCAGCTTGATCACCAGTGCTGCAGTCACGGCACAACAAGCGATTGTGATTGCTGAAAATGGTAAAGTCACGCTGGACAGCATGGATAAGGACAGCAGCTTAAATGGCGTGATCAGTGGTACAAATGCCACGATCAGCAAAGCAGGCAGTGGCACTTTAAGCTTAAACGGCACCAACACCTTCGTGGGCAGCTTAAATGTTCAATCTGGCAAAGTGGCGATTAACAACGCCAACAGCTTAGGTGCGAACAGCAACAGCGTCAGCTTAGCGAACAACACCAGCTTAAGCACGACCGCTGCGGTGACTGCCCAACAAGCCGTTGCCGCGACAGGCAATGTGACGATTGACACGATGGCCAATGACAGCACCTTAAGTGGGGTGGTGAGTGGCAATGCGGCAATCAGCAAAGCAGGCACAGGAAAATTAACCTTAGCTGGTGCTAATACGGTTGTAGGTGATATCACTGTTAATGCGGGTTCATTAGCGTTAGCAAATGCACAAGCTTTAGGGGCTACCTCTAATAAAGTTGTTTTAAATCAAGCAGCATTAATTGCCGCAATTAACAATTTGACAGTCAATAATCAAATTGAGATTAACAATTCTGCAACCATTGATACAGGCGTTAATACGCTTAATATCAATAGTGCTATTTCGGGTGGCACTTTAAGCAAGACTGGAAGTGGTACATTAGTTCTGACTGGTACAAATACTCAAAATGCTACCGTAGTAAATCAAGGGAAATTACAAGTTGCTAACAATAGTGCTTTAGGTGCAACTGATGCTAATGTTACTTTAAATGGTGCAACTTTTGAGTCATCGGGTACTCAAACGTATGCGCGTAATTTTGTATTAGGTAACACAGGTGGTGTCTTTAATACATTACAGTCCACCACAGTCACTTTGAGTAACACAGTAAGTGGTGATGGTGCGTTAACTAAAACAGGTACAGGCACTTTAGTATTAGCGGGAGCAAATGCGTATAAAGGTTCAACTAACGTTTCTGCTGGTAAATTGGTGGTTAGCCAAGCTAATAACTTAGGTCAAACAACAAATATTAATTTAGGTACAGCAACATTAGAAACCAAAGCGGACATGTCATTGCAAAATGTTGTGTTATCTGGAGTTGGTACAATCTTGACCGATAACAAGTTAACAATTGCAGGTGTTGTGTCTGGAGCAGGTGGATTAGTAAAACAAGGTTCAGGTAGCTTGGAACTATCTTCTGAAAACACATATTCAGGTGGTACAACTTTAGAAGCTGGTACATTAACATTGGCAAATAGTAAGAGTATTGGTACTGGCAACTTAGTGGTTAAATCTGGTCAAGTTGTTTTAAAAGATGGTTTTGTTAGCACTCAAGCCCTCATTCAAAATGCAGAGAGTTCGAGCGATATTACAGGGAAAGGTACTTTTAGTAATGCTGAAGTAAACAGCGGTATGTTAACCATTAATGGCGACATTACAACCACAACCAATACAACTATTAAGAATAATAGTACCTTATTTGTTAATGGTAGCTTATCTAGCCTTAATACAATAATTGATAATGGTACCTTGTTTATTAACGGTAGTTTAACCAGTCCAATTACAGTCGGCTCAAGAGCTAAATTAGCTGGTCGAGGTACTATAACTGGTAATGTTGCGGTTAATGGTTTGTTATCACCTGGTAACTCACCAGCCATTTTAACAATTAATGGTGATGTTGACCAAAAAGAGGGTTCTTCTTTACTGGTTGAAATTGATGGAGCAACAGCAGGTAGTGGTGCAGGTCATCATGATCAAGTCGTAAGTAGTGGTAATTATAATATTGCAGCAAGTAACACTGTCTTAGAAGCGAAGCTAAGAGGAATTACTGGCGATGCAACTAACAGCTTCGTGCCAAGTATTGGCCAGTCTTTTGATGTAGTAAAAGCAAAAGCAGTTAATGGAGCATTTGCAACTTATAAACAACCTACTGAGGGCTTAGCCGCTGGTACTCGTTTGGATATTGGTTATACTGCTAATAGCATTCGCTTATATGTGACACCTGTAAGTTATACTTCTGTCGTATCTGGTGAGAATGCAACGGGTGCTGCCAAATTCTTAGATCAAATTTTAGCTGTGCGTGATTCAAACCCAGCAAGTTTGTTAGGAGCAAGTGATGTTGCTCAAATTTATAATGCAATATTGCCTGCAAATAGCCAGCAGTTACAAACAGCGATGATTAATATGAGTCCTGCTTTATACGCTGAGTCAGCACAAAGCGTCTTGGCTTTACAGCAAAAACTCCATAATAGTCAGACCATTAGTGAAACTTTTAAACAAGGTGGTTTAGCCTTACGTGGATTCCAACAAGATACTGATGTTGATAGTGATGGAAACGGCTTGGCGGCAACACGTAGTATTTCAGGTGTACAGCTATCCGTTGATAGCGAACCCTATGCCAATGATTGGCAAATGGGAGCTGCTGTTTCTATTGTCAACAAGGCAGATGTTGAATCTAATAGTTCTGCACTGAAGTTATCAGGTCATGACGTGGCATTGACTGTACGTAAAAAAGTTTCTGATTGGATGTTGGGTGCAACCGTTGATATGGGTAACTATACATTTGATACTAATCGTAATATCAATATTGTAGGTACACAGTTTAAGACCAATCAGCAAGACGTGAAGACAAGCAGTTATGGTGTAGGTGTTCAAGCAAGCCGCAATTATGGTTCATGGACATTGGCAACTGGTTTACGCTATAACAACGTGAAACAAGATGGTTTTGTTGAACAAGGTAATAGCCTTTTAGCTCTCAAAGTGGCTGATGTTGAACAAGATCAAGTTGTGGCAATGTTAGGTGGTGCATGGCAAAACACTTGGAAAACTCAAATGTGGAACATCGTACCTAAGTTAGGTTTAGACTTAGAACAAGTTGTTGCAGGTGATACTGCACAAGCTAAAGCGATGCTGGGTGCTGGCCAAGTAACAGCTACTGCTTCGGATGCAGGTAAAACTTTATTTAGAGCAGGTCTAGGTGTTAACTTTGTTAATAAAGACGGTATTACAATTGGTGTAGATGCCTCTACTGAACAAGCGGATAATTTATCAGCAAATACAGGTCGATTAACATTTAGCAAATCGTTCTAACATTTAGCAGTCTATAAAATTAAGGCCGACTCTTTGTCATTTGGTGTTAAAACCAAATTAACATTAGTCGGCCTTTGTTATCCTGAGCAATAAAAAAATGTCAGAAGAAGTTTTAATTAATATTACGCCAATGGAGTGTCGAGTAGCATTAGTCGAAAATGGGATTGTTCAAGAATTATTTGTTGAAAGAACAGCTAAGCGAGGTCTAGTCAGTAATATTTATAAAGGTAAGGTAGTGCGTGTTTTACCGGGTATGCAGGCTGCCTTTGTAGAAATTGGTTTATCTAGAACAGCCTTTTTGCATGCAAATGATATTGTCCATCTAAAAAAAGAATTAATGCTAGAGCCGCCCCCGATAACCGATTTAATACATGAAGGTCAAATGGTGACGGTACAAGTCATCAAAGATATGCTCGGTAGTAAAGGTGCTCGTTTAACAACAGACTTATCTATTCCTTCACGTTATTTAGTGTATATGCCATTTGGTGAACATATTGGTATTTCTCAACGTATTGAGTCTGAGGAAGAGAGAGAACGTTTAAAAGCTTTGATTCGTCAAATTAGAGATGAACACAGTGATAGTTTAAAAGGAGGTGTGATTGTTAGAACGGCAGCAGAGGGAATTTCTGAAGAAGAGCTGCGTCAAGATATGGCTTATTTGATTAAGTTATGGCAGCACATCAATGATAAAAAACAAAAAGTGCAAAATCCAACACTTATTTATGAAGAGTTACCGCTATATCAACGTATTGTTCGTGATTTAGTGATTCAAAATATTAGTAAAATTTATGTGGATTCACGCGAAAATTTTGGTAAGTTAGTTGATTTTGTTAAAGAATTTGTGCCAAATGCCGAAGAAAAGTTAGAGCATTATCCTGGTGAACGACCATTATTTGAATTGTATAACATTGAAGATGATTTGCAAAAAGCCTTATCACGCAAAGTCGCTTTAAAATCAGGTGGATATTTGATTATTGATCAAACTGAAGCGATGACAACAGTTGATGTGAATACGGGGTCTTTTGTTGGTTCTAGAACTTTGGAAGATACGGTGTTTAAAACCAATTTAGAAGCGACACATGCTATTGCTCGTCAACTTCGGCTGCGGAATTTGGGTGGGATTATTATTATCGATTTTATCGATATGCAAGAAGAAGAGCATAAAAGCCAAGTTTTAAAAGCCTTTGAAAAAATGTTAGCTCGTGACCATGCAAAAACCAAAATCACTCAAGTATCTGAGTTAGGTTTGGTGGAGATGACCCGTAAGCGTACCCGTGAATCTTTAGAGCATTTATTGTGTGAAGTTTGCCCAACATGTCAGGGGCGAGGTTCTATTAAAACAGCAGAGACAGTATGTTTTGAGATTTTTCGTGAAATATTACGTGAAGCAAGAGCATACGATGCAGCAAATGGTTATATGGTCATCGCCAACCAAAAAATTATTGATAGACTACTCTCGGAAGAGTCTGCGGCAGTGGCAGATTTGGAACTATTTATTGCTAAGCCGATTCGTTTTCAGGTAGAAAGTTTATATACCCAAGAGCAATATGACATTGTCTTGTTGTAGAGAAACATGACTGATGTATTTTGCCAAAATTAGCGCGTTTTTTGAACTAATAATCGTTGAAGGCGATTTTTTGCTGAGAAAATAAGCGATAACTGCATTAGTCCTAAGAAGGTGTAGATAATTGTTATTAAGGTCTTCTAAGCCACGTTGGCAACGCAGTCAGCATTGGTTTAATAAGTTAAGCAAAGGCATGATTTATATCATTTCAGGCTTAACCATGACGACTTTAATCATCAAAGGTACATTTGTGTATTTGGAAAGTCATCAGCAAGTTATAGAGCAGCAACTCTCGGCGGCGATGACCACTACAGTGAAGATTGGTGAGTTTAATGCCCAATGGACAGGCATAGAACCAGAATTACGTTTATCAAATATTCGAATTTATCATCCACAAAATCCCCATCAAGAAATTTTGGTTATACCTAAAATTACCTTAGAAATAGCGGTTTGGCGTACTATCAGAGAAGCTGATTTGCGTTTGGATGGAATCATTGAAGGTTTAGATTTACATATTACAGAGTTTGAGCAAGGTGCATGGGCATTAGAGGAATTATTAGCTTTAGGTGAATCGCGTCCTGAAGTGAGAAAACGTAGTTTAACGTGGGCTTTGCAACAAGCAGAATGGCAAGTCACTAAAAGTCAAGTTATGCTTAAACCGTGGGGTAAGCCGATCTTAAATCTAAGCAATTTAAATATTCGTAATCAAAATAATAATGAATTTCATGGTTTTAGATTAAATGCACAATTAAATCAGCAACCTATTAAACTATTTGCCAATATTTGGGCAAAGGATTTATTTGATGTCAAAACGTGGCGTATGCAAAATTATGTCAATTTACCTACGATGTCATGGTTAGCTTGGTTAGATCAGTCACTATTACCAAATAATTTACAAATAACTGAAGTGTTGGCTGGGGGCGAATATTGGTTAGAGACAAAAAATAATCAAATAAAACATATAGCAGCTAAACCTAATATTGTTTCACTTAAATTAAGTTATCAACAACAAGTCATAGATGTAGAAAATCTAACAGGTAATCTTGTTTGGCAGCAGTTGGCTAATCAGTCGTGGCAAGCTAATACCGATAATATTGTTGGTAAAATTAATCAAATAAATTGGCCGTTAAAACAAAGTATTGTGCAAAAGGCTCCATCAACAATAAATATAGTTGCCAATCATATTGAATTAAAACCCTTGGCCTTAATCGCACAAACAGTGCCACAATTGCCATTAAACATAAAACAATGGTTGGGTGAAGCTAAACCTTCAGGTCAAATAGATCATTTAAGTTTACAACTCGATCAACAACAAAATATTCAACAAGCAGCGGCAAGCTTTAAACAATTAGCAATATTAGCAACGTCAAAAACCATAGGTATTAATCGTGCGCAAGGATGGTTAACCCATCAACAGGGCAAAGGATATGCTCAACTGAGTATTGAACAAGGTGGTATTGATTTAAAACCTATTTATCGACAGCCAACACCATTAAATCATTTACAGGCAGCACTTCGTTGGCAAGAACTTCCCGAAGCGTGGCTTGTTGAAAGCAATAAAATAACCTTAAAAAATCCAGATGCGCATGGGGATGCTACTTTACGTTTATGGATACCTAAAGCTGATCCATCTGCAACAGAAATGACACTTCTAGCAAGTATATATGATGGAAATTTGGCTAGTGTTTATCGTTATGTACCGTGGCCATCGGCAGGTGATGACACCTTAACATGGTTAAAATCAGCATTAGTTGCAGGCAATATTGAGCGTGGTGATTTTTTATATGAAGGCGTATTGATTGATAAACCAACACGTCGTCCTAGTAATATGCAAATGCGTTTTTGGGTAAACGATGGTCAATTGGCTTATGCCACTGATTGGCCGTGGTTAAATCAATTAAATGCACAAATAGATATTTACAATCGAAAACTCACTATACAAGCTAAAAATAGTCAAATTTATCAAAGTATCGCGCGTGAAATTTATGCTGAAATACCTGATTTAAGTCAGCCACATTTGCGTATTAAAGCAGATATTGATACTACTGGCGAAGATATAATGAGGTTATTAAGCGAAACACCGCTTAAAGAGGAAACTGGTCACTTTGCACAAATGGTGGGTGTCAAAGGTGAAGTTGCAGGCAATTTAGAATTAAATTTTCCATTGGCCAGCGATCATTTGTCCAAAGAAATGACTGTGGACGTAATGGCCGAATTAGTGGGTAATCCAATTATTTTGAAACAAGCACCAGAGTTTGATTTATGGTTAAGTGGAGGGGTGAATTATAAAACGGGATTTGGTTTAAATAGTTTGCCATTACAAGGGTTTTTTCTGAGCCAACCTGTGAATGTTAGTCTGCAAAGTGTCCTAGATGTAGGTAATGTTGCCGCTATTCAAGTGAAAGCAACGGGTCAACTTGCCCCTACCAATTTAAAACCTTGGTTAGGTGATTTAACGAGGTCGATGCAAGGTTTAACTCAATATAAAACGACCTTAACCGTTCCTGTAAGTGATGATCCTGTGCATATTGTCATTGATAGTGATTTGTTGGGTTGGCAGATTGATTTGCCAGAACCTTTTGCTAAACAAGCTAACAAAACACAAGCGGCACATTACGAAATGGAGCTACATTCTGAACAAAAACAATCCGCTTATTTGATGTGGGGGGAATCCTTACAATCAGCATTTGAAGTTGAAAACTCGGCCATTAAGCGTATGTTATTGTTGTTAGGGGAAACTTGGACAGGTGAGCTTCCTCCTCAAGGTTTGTGGGTCAAAGGACGTTTGAGTCATGTCAATATTGACGATTGGTTACCTTGGTGGCGACCTGCAAGCCACAATAAAACACCCGAAAAAGTTGCCGCTGTGTTTCCAGAGTTGGTCAGTTTTAATGTGGAAGTAGATAAGCTTGCTTATTTGGGATATGTGTTAAAAAATGCACGAGTTGGCTATGAGCCTTTAGATGAGGCAACGCGATTTCAACTAACTAGTAATGACTTAAATGCCGAGTTAATTTGGCCAACTAATCATAAAAATCAAAACGCTAAATTTAATATTCAACAAATTAATTTGCCGTTTATTGCTGATGAATTAACTCGTAAAACACCAAAAAGTATCAAAATCAGTGATGATTGGCAGATTCCCAATATCGATATTAATATCAAAAATATTCGACTCAAATCGCGTCCACATTTTGCCAATAGTCAAATTACGGCACAATTAAATCCTACAGCTAAAGGTTTACGTTTAGCCAATATCAATGTCAATAATCCTAAGTTTAATATGGAAGGGACTTTAGATTGGCGTTGGCGTGGTCAAGAAAGTACGAGTTATAGTGGCCAAATTAATATTGCCAATGTCGGGGATTTGTTTACGGCATTTGGTGAAGAGCCAAGAATTACCAGTCAACAAGCGAAGTCGCAACTCAATTTACGTTGGGCAGGTAGCCCAAGAGATTTACATCTTAATAATTTAAATGGTGAATTATTAGTTATTTTAGATAAAGGTAGAATTCTCAATCTAAATCGTACCTTATCAGTGTCTCGGCTATTAGGCGTATTAGATAGCGATAACTTTAAACGTCGACTACAGTTTGATTTTTCTGATGTGACGCAAAAAGGTTTAGCCTACGATAAAATTCGTTTTGATGCCAATATTCTCAATGGCTTAATGGAGAATGAATTAGACTTTAGCAGTCCATCTTTACAAGCACATGGTGAAGGGGCAGTTGATTTGGCTAAAAGTAAGATTGATGAGCGAATTACTATTTCTGCACCTTTGGCGAGTGCTGTCCCGTATGCTGCTGCTTTGGTTGCAGGGCCTGTGGTGGGTGGTGCTTTAGTCGCTGCCGAAGCTGCACTAGATGAACCAATTAGCAAAATGACAACATTACATTATCAAGTACAAGGAAGTTGGCAAGACCCAAAAGTACAGCGAGTACACAATCCTGATTTACCTTGGCGTAAATGGTTTAAGAAAAAAACGAGAAAATAAATGACTAAATGTATAGTTGCGGCATTACAAATGCAAAGCCAAGATAATTTGGAGGACAATTTACGACAAGCTGCACAATTAATGGAGCAAGCTCAACAAGCTGGTGTACAGTTAGTCGTTCTACCCGAAAACTTTGCAATGTTTGCTGCAGGTAAACAATCAGAAACTGCTCAAAACTTAGCTAAAATTCAACAATGGTTGAGTCAACAAGCACAACAACAGCAAATGTGGATTGTCGCAGGTAGCATTCCTTGTGCAACGAGGCCAGATGGCACGCCTGTTGCTGATAATAAAGTCAGAGCAAGCTGTTTGATTTATAGTCCACAAGGACAATTATTTGGCCGTTACGATAAAATACATTTATTTGATGCCAATGTTGCCGATCAACAAGCGAGTTATCAAGAGTCAGCAACCTTTGAAGCGGGTTCGGAGGTAGTTATTGTCGAAACGCCTTTTGCTAAAATTGGCATTAGTATTTGTTATGATTTGCGTTTTCCTCTGTTGTATCAAGCCCTAAGAGATAAAGGTGCTGAGATTATAGTGGTACCAGCGGCTTTTACCGCCTTGACAGGTGAAGCACATTGGCAAGTTTTATTAAGAGCACGAGCCATTGAGACTCAATGTTTTGTTATTGGAGCAGGGCAAAGTGGCTGGCACAGTGCAACCCGACAAACGTGGGGGCATTCACAAGTTATTGATCCGTGGGGTAAGGTATTAGCAGAACAACAGCAGACAGGCAGCGGATTGATTGTTGCTGTGTGTGATTTAAGCGAATTACATCTTATTCGTCAGCAAATGCCTATTTTGCGACATAGACGACTATTTTAAATACGCAAGCTAGCGTAAGATTGTGACATTAAGTGACACAGATTGTCAGTATTTATCGTCATTATTCGATGAATAGTACAAGCGAATTATGTACTAATAGACATAACAAGCAGCTACGAATTGATGTATAATATTTTAAGTATTTGAATGTTTTACGCTTTAATTACAGTTAAGGTGGGGTAAAACTGTTTAAAGTTGCTGTGTATTGTTGTGTGGTTACCGCATCAAAATGGAGAACAATAATGAGTGAGAGTTTAGCTGATTATTTAGGACAAGTGCCCATTTTTTCTAACCTCACCTTGCCCGAATTACAAACTATCGAAAAATATATGTTTTTTAACAAAGTAGAAGTGGGTGAGTTTGTATTTAAAGAAGGTGAAAAGGGCGACTATGTCTGTTTTGTAATGCATGGTGCTTTAGATGTGATTAAATTAAATCAACATGCTAAACCTGTGGTAATTACCACCTTAGCCAAAGGCAGCTCAATTGGTGAAATGGCATTAATTGATAAGTTAACTCGTTCCGCATCAGTACGAGCTTGTACAACCTCGGGTTTAATTGTTTTAACGCGCAAAGGTTTTGAGATGATTTTAAAATTACATCCCGAAATTGGCATTAAAATCTTAAAAGGAATTGCGTCATTATTAAGTATCAATTTGCGTAAAACCTCCGATAAATTAGCTGAGTTTATGCCGCCTTTAGCATAATATTTTAGAAGTTTTTTAAAGGCAGCGTAAGCTGCCTTTATTTTTTAGTGTGTGCTTATGTCTGAAAATTCTATTAGTGATCTATTGTTAGCTGTTGAGCAAGCTTTTCAAGATCATCAACTCATCAAATTAGTATTGAGTAAATATGCAGGTAGTGAAACCAATTTACAACGTATTGATATTAAAATGGTGAATTTACGCGAAACCTTGCAGTTATCATTTTTATATCACTACAAAACGCAAGATGTGACTAAAAACTATAGTTGGATAGAGGCAAAATCTATCTTAACTGAGTTTTTAGATGGACAGTTTAAACAAGCTAATTTGTTGACTACACAACAAGAATGGCAATTATTAGTTAGTAAAAAAGGCAAGTTATCATTAACAGTCAAAAAACAAACACAAGCCACTTCTAAAAATTTACCAGTAGAACATAACCGTCAAAAGCACCGTTATTTGAGTTTAGAGCGAGCTTTTTGGCCATTTTTAGGGATTACCGATCAGCAGAGACAATTAATTCCTGCTATGTCTCGTAAATGGTCACAAATTAATAAATTTATCGAAATTTTTGATAATGCAATTAGTGAGGCTAAATTAGATTTAACACAAGCCTTAAATGTTGTCGATTTTGGTTCTGGTAAGGGCTATTTGACGTTTGCGGTGTATGATTATTTGCGTGAGAATTATCTAAATCAAGCAACAGTAACGGGGGTAGAGCTGCGTGATAACTTGGTTGCCTTGTGTAATAAAGCCGTAAATGCCTGTGATTTGCAAGGTTTGCAATTTTATCAAGGGGATGTGCGTAGTTATCAACCAGAACGTTTGGATGTGATGATTGCTTTACATGCTTGTGATATTGCAACCGATTATGCCATTCATACAGGCATTAGATTGCAAGCCAAAGTCATTATGTGTGCGCCGTGCTGCCATAAGCAATTAAGACCACAAATGTTGTGTCCAACGATTCTCAAGCCTTTATTGCAACATGGTGTACATTTAGGTCAAGAAGCTGAAATGATTACTGATGGCTTACGCGCTTTATTATTAGAAGCGGAAGGTTATCAAACGCAAGTTTTTGAATTTGTTTCTTTGGAACATACCAGTAAAAATAAAATGATCTTAGCCATTAAAAAGTCTATTAGTCCTCAAAAAAAAGCAGAGATACTGACACAAATTGCCGAAATTAAAAAATTTTATGGCATTAAAGAGCAATGTTTAGAACATTTATTGTGTGGTTAAATACCCTTCGACTTTGCTCAGGGACAGAGTCGTGGTGGTTGAGCGGTGGTCACTGAGCGCAGCCGAAGTGAGTCTAAACCACTAATTATTTTATATCAAAACTGATGCCTGCTTTTTGTAGGCGATTAATTAATACATGTCCCATTGCTTCAGCAGGTGTCACAATACCAAAATGTGCAGGTAAAGCATCTTTATCTAATAATAAACATAAGGCACTTTCGGCTAGCATTTTAGCGGTCTCATCATAACCAGGATCACCACCACTGACTAAAGTGTGTAGTGTGACATTTTGTTGTTGGGGTGTTTCAACTGAGGCACAAAATTCAACATTAAACCAATGTGTGCTGCGATCTTCGGGGGTTGGGCCTGTGCCTGAAGGGCGTTGTTTGGCAAGCCAAGTTCGACCTTTTTCTAGTTGAGCTAAAGTAAAAATACCTGCAACTGCGGCGGCAGTCATGGCTAAACGGTGTAATTGAGGTACAACACCAAAATGAGCATAACTAAATTTTTGTCCATAATGACTGTAGCGTCGCGCACTTTGAACTACAATTGCGGGGTCAATGGTAGGCAATGGTGCAGCCCAGCCATCTTTAAGTTTGCGTAGTGTCGGTTTTTCAATTAATCGAATATCGCGTCCTTGATAGTGTTGTTTGTATTGAGCTTGTCGTTGTTTAACAAAGTTTTGCCAATCAGGCATAGCACTTATAGCGGAGTTCCAAGTGCCACCTGAAATGTCTCCATGACCACGAACAAATCCTTCTACACTGACTGATGATTGCGCTAAAACATCGTGACCTAGTTTTTGTGCAAGTGCATTGAGTGTGAATAAAACACCTAAGTCATGGGGGATACTATCAAATCCACAACAATGAACAATTTTAACTTTGGCTTTAGTTGCATCGGCTGCATATTTTTCTTGCATTTTATAAACGAATTGTGGCTCACCTGTTAAATCAACATAATCACATTGTTGAGTAATACAAGCTGCAACTAAATCTTCACCATGTACAGCATAAGGACCAACGGTACTAATGACAGTACGTGTTTGTGAGCATAATTGTTTAAGACTGGCCATGTTATGGCTATCTGCCACAAATAAATCGGGCATCGGTGCATTAGGATTATCCGCTAATAACACTTCACGGATATGTTGAAGTTTTTCTGCGTTACGACCTGCTAAGGCAAGTTTAATTTGTGGGGCGTGTTTAATTAAATAATCAGCAGTTAACTGGCCTGTAAAGCCCGTTGCTCCTAATAGGATAATGTCATAAGGACGATGGTTACGATTCATAATAGTCATTTATTGTCTAAGAGAGGAGTGCTAAATGACTAATTTTAACGGTAAATCACTTAAAATAAAAACTTTGCACCAACACTAAACTCACTTTCTGGTAAAGAAATATGTTGTTGTAAGTATTGGCCATAGCTACTGTAGATTTTTAATGCACGATTAATGCGCCAATCGACACGTGATTGTATAAAAGCTTGTTCAGGTGCATTGTGGTAAGGTTCGGTTTGGTTGTTATACGATAAACTGATTTTTAATGTCGGGTGTGCCTGCCATGTAATACTAGTTGAAGCAAAAGCATAGTCTTTATTTTGATTGGGGTTATTTCCTCCAACCCATAAGTAGCCTGCTTGGGCATTGAGTGAGAGCATGTTATAGCTAAAAGTAGTTGCAATAGAAGCACTGGTTTCTAAGCTATCAGAACCTAAACCTAAGTTGGCATCCCCATTATCAAACTTATAATCAAGTCCTATATTATGTTGCCAGTTTTGTCGAAAGAATACATAACTTAATCCGATGCTAGCATCTGCAAGTCCTTCTTGTTGTTGAAATTGTTTAGTGTTGATCGTTTGTGGGGGGATACGACGAATAACTCTACCCGTGCTGGTGCGTGCATAAATAGTTTGGCTACTTTGAGTGGTGTTTTCTCGCGCTTCAAAAGGGAGTTCAGCATAAAACAACCAATTATCTATGAGTAACCAAGGTTGCAAACCCAAGCGATAACTTTTACTCGTTGCATTATTATAATTTTGCTGCTGATATTTGCCGTCTAAGTCAACGCCCAAATCGACATCATGGTCATTTGCATATAAAGATGATGATAATAATATAAGTATTGTTAGACTTGTGATTTTTAACATTATTATTCTCTTTTAGGACTTACGCGGTTATCGCTTATTTGTTCGCTAAATAAGCGTTTTCAATGA
>NZ_CALETI010000124.1 GCF_937920075.1 uncultured Agitococcus sp. | reverse complement strand
TAAGCGAACAGCAGCAAGCAAAGCAAGTATAGCATATCAATTCACAAGTTTTGATATTGTTAATTCCTGTTTTAGTGAAATCTCAGCTCAAGCGGCAAATGTTGGCATTTGTTGGCAATCAGTACAAAAGTACATCTCATTTAATGGCCGACCCTTAAAAAAAGGCATTGCCTTAACGCCAAAATATAACGGCAAAGTCTTTGTTATTGCGTCAGAACAGGCTTATAAAAAGCATGGTCAAGTTGTCGGTTACTATCCGATAATCACTTTTAAAACCCAAAAGCATGGCGGCATTACCGAAGTTTTTAACGGATTAGAGGCCGCAAAAGATTACTATGACAGATTGCAAGGCAATAGCACCTTATCCGATAACAACCGCATAAAAACAAACTGGGAAGCCAAACGCCAAGCGGAACAAAGAGCCAAACTATCCGAAGAAAAAGCAGCAAAACAAGCAGCTTACAAAGCTAAACGCCTAAATGATTTTCACGAACTTTTCAAAACCTTACCCACTGAAAAAGGCGACCATGCCTACTTAATTAAGAAGTTTGGACACCATGCACCACAAGCCGCGTTATTGCTTGATATGAGACGCGGTAACGATAGGCTAGGCGATTACATAGCCTATGCTTTACATGGTCAAAATGGCCGAGTTATTGGCTATCAGCGCATTTATGCCGAAATACCCAAAGGCCGCGAAGACAACAAGGACTTTATAGGCAAAACTGGCGGAGCGTTTGCAATCGTTGGCGACCCTTCGACTATCTCAGGACGTGCTTATATTGCAGAGGGTTTAAGCAATGCGATTACTTTTACCCTAGCCGAAAATAAAGCGTGTTTTGTTGCGTTAAACGCTGGCAACCTTGAAAAAGTTGTCCCATTTGTTCGTCGTGAATATGCCAACAATATAACCATGTTAGCCGATAACGACCGTAAGAGCTTAGCAGACAATGGCAATATAGGCGTATTTAAGGCATTGAAGGCAATCGACTACAAAGGCGGTAAAGATGATTACTTAATCATTCCCCCATGTAGCGAGGCCGTAAATTGGGACTTTAACGACGTTTTAACGAGCCATGCCTTCGACCTTGAAGCCGTTCGCCTAGTCATTCAAAACAAAGACAACCGACGCAAAAAGAACATTGACCTGATGCAGCACAAAATAGAATGTATCGAGTTAATGCCAAGCAATCAGCGCGAAAAGAATGTGCAATCCTTGTTAGCCTATGCCGTATCAGTTGCGCCTATGCGTTCGTTAGATAAGAGTTTAGAGCGTATCAGCAAGCAATTAGGCGATGATTGGCAAGAGTTTATAGGCTCACGTTTAGACTGGATTTATAAAATATACAACAAGAAAAAAGACAGCGTTAAACAGTTATTTAGCTTTACCGACAAATTGCCCCTATTTTTGGCAATGCAATCGACCATCAAAGAAAACGCCTACTATCTGCTACACAATGCACTTAATGCACCGATGGGGAGTCATTGCATTTATGCTGATAACAGACAAATGGGGGAAGGTAAAACGCTATTCATGGCCGAAATTGCGAAACTGGCTAAACTTATCAAAGGCGTAAGAGTTGGTTATATTGCCCACCGTGTAACGCTTATCGAAAACTCAGCCGCACGACTCGGACTAGAAAATTATCAGAATCTAAAACCGCACAATATGCCTGATGTTCAACACATGGCTATTTGTGCAAACTCTTTAGCGTCATGGTATTTTTCAGACTTTTTTACTGATTGCGACGTGCTATTTATTGACGAAATAAAGCAAGTTTTAGAGCATATTGCTATCGGTTCGTTTGATAATAGAGAACGCGCCAAAGTTTTAGAAATAATCAAAACGGCCATAAAAAACGCAAAACTTGTTATTTGTGCCGATGCCGACCTAGACCAAAAAACATTGGACTTTTTGAAGTCATGCAACAAGCCTATAAGACAAATTGCATCAAGCGTAAACAATGCGCCAAGCGTTGATAAGACAGTCATATATTCAGACCTAAGCACGATACGCGATAAGGCCATAAGCAGCGTTTTAGAGGGTAAAAACACGCTAATACAATGCAGCACCAAAGCAGAAACCGAAAGCCTAAGACTGATATTTTTAGGGCATGGCTTAAATGATGCTGATATTTTAATGGTAAACAGTGACACAAAAGCAGAACAAAAAGAGGCGTTATTCTTAAAAGACCCTGATGCCTACCTGACTGAATATCAGTCGCGTGTGGTTTTAGCTAGTCCGACCATATCAAGCGGTTTTAGTATCGAGCGACCCTATTTTCAGGGAGTGTATTTATTGCAGACAGGTATTTTAACGCCTACCGTAATTATGCAAACCTCAGCGCGTTATCGCCTTGCTAAGGTGATTTATATTGGTTTTGAGGACAACAAAAACCGACCAGAGCCGACCACAGAACAGCAAAAAGTATTAGGCGATATTCTCATAAAAAAGAGATTACAGCTTGCTATTGACCCGACCACCGACCTATTAAAAGGCAATATACAAGGAACACCATTCGACACCCTACGCTATAAAGTAGCGACTCAGCACGACGAAAGCCTAAAGGACTACAACAATAAAACGCTACTTTGTTTTGAGGCCAAAGGGTACACAGTGCAACCCTTAGCCGTAGAGGAACTATCCGAAATAGACTACACAAAAACGTCAAAAAATGCGCGTAAAGCAGTCAAAGCACAGCGCATAGGCGAAATTATGCAGGCCGATATAATCGACGCAAAAACAGCCGACCAATACGAGCGCAAAGCGAACACCACAACACGCAAAGAAAAGCGAGAGCTTGAACGGTACAAAATAACGCAACAATTAGCGACCAGTGAACCATCTTTTGATGATGTTGAATTTTGGGAAGATAACGGGCTTAAAAAGATTCATCTTTTTGAGATTCTACAAAGTGACAAAGAAGCGTGTATTGCTTTTGATAGTCAGCAAGAACTTATTCAAAAGAATCTAACATTGCAGACAAAGGCATTTGCTAAAAATGGCCTATTAAATGCCGTGTTTGAATCACTAGGACTAGACCCCAAAACAGGCAAGGGTTCGTTTGGCCATGATAAGGCCGTGAACACCTTAACCCAGTTATCAAAGTACGATAACGAAATGGCCGCACTTGGTTTAGGCAATTTTGAGAAAGTGAATGATGGTTACGCGGTTCGTACTATAAACAACCTACTTAAAAAACTGGGACTACAAACAGCCAAAGGAGGAAAGAACAGTGCAAGGCGTTATTCAATCAGTGAAGCAGCTTGGCAAACTATGGCTACCTATGCAGAAAATCGAAAGCGGCAAAAGATAAACGTACTAGACCTAAACAAAGCCGCACAAGTATTTAGTTTTATTCCTGATGACGAAATACTAAAAGACTTTGTAAAGGTTGCATAACCATGAAAAAGGGGACAGATAAAACACTATTGTCTAAGCAAAAGTACTTTTTATGTGTCCCCTAGTGGTTAAAAATAGACATACACGCCCTTTTTTTAGGTAATACGAAATATGAAAAGACATTCCGAAGTATAAAAAGGCGAGATAATACGGATTTTACGGACGCTATTAAAAAGGGTTGTCTCGCGTGCGCGCGCGTATCTCTCCACTTATGCTTTTTACGGTTATACGAAATTA
>NZ_CALETI010000123.1 GCF_937920075.1 uncultured Agitococcus sp. | reverse complement strand
ATAGATAAATCTGACCGCCTAAAGGCGGTGGCTTTAACCCTGAATACGGACTAGTCAAAGTTATCAAGCAAATGCTCAATTTAATACTTATTTATATTTAATTGCTCGGAATGTTCAGATTGATTTGTATCGTAAGTACAAGCTTGAGCATTTATTAGAATCTTTAACTGATAACGAACCAGCCTTGGAAGTTTGTGATTATCAGCCTAACCCCGCAAAACAAGCACAATTAGATCAAGCAACAGAACAAATCAAGCTGTGTTTAGATGTATTACCCAATGAGCAAAAAGATATTTTTTTATTGCGAGAAGAGACTGGTTTATCCTTGCCTGAAATTGCAAGTTTAATTGATTTGCCATTTGAAACAGTGAAAAGCCGTTTACGTTATGCATTAACTAAATTACGGCAATGTTTGGCAGAGTATTATTAACCATAAGTTCTAAGTATAGGGTTTAACCCATTTTTCATTTTCTTGCGTTTATTAACAGTGTATCCTACAACCTAAGCAGAGTGTCAGGCTTAGTGATACCTCTAGACTAGTAAACAAGAGATTTGTACTGCCAAGATTCTGTAGAAAAGGATAGGCATGATATTTAGCAAACGCTAACGGTGAAAGAGATTTATGTTAAAAGGTTTTTATAAAACATTATTGTCTATCAGTTTTGTCGTTTATAGCACCTGTAGCTATGCAGCTGACAAAGTGGCTTTAATTATTGGTAATAGCGAATATAAATCGGTTGCAGACAATTTAAAGAACCCCGTTAATGATGCTAAATCGCTACAAAAAGTATTACAAGCAGCAGGGTATCAAACAAACTTAGTGTTAAATGCTAATTTAGATACCATGTTAAGCAGCTTAGATAAAGCCAAAGAACAGGTTGATGCAGGTGGAACTTTGGTATTTTATTATGCGGGGCATGGTGTTCAAGCAGATAATCAAAACTTCTTAGTACCGACTAATGCTCAATTATCTAATAAAGATAAAGTGTCACGTGAAGCTGTTTCATTACAAGAAATTATTGAAAAACTCCAAACCAGTAGTGCAGCTGCAAAAATTTTAATTATTGATGCATGTCGTAATGATCCATTTCCTAAAACATATCGTTCTGGTACACGAGGTTTAGTGCGTATGCAGCCTCCTGCACGAGGGCTTATGGTGATGTATGCAGCGAGCCCTGGTGAAGTTGCACAAGATGGTAAAGGTCGTAATGGTACTTTTACTGGTGCATTATTAGAAGAGTTAAACCAGCCCAATCAACGTTTAACAGATTTGATGGATAACGTGGTAGATAAAGTCAGAGTTGCCACTGGTGGTCAACAAAATCCTTATTATGAAGGAACAGGTTTATCAAAATTAGTGTTAATTGGTCAAAGCCAAACCAATTTAACACCTATTAACACGGTAACCATGCCATCATCTAGTGGTATTGGTGGTGAGGATATATTTTGGCAATCTATTATTAATTCACAAGATATAGAGGATTTTCAAGAGTATTTAAATCGTTATCCAAATGGTAGTTATGTCTATTTAGCAGAAAAGAAGATTAAGCAATTTAATTTAATGCAGGATAAAAAGCGTGAAGATGAGGCATGGGCTAAGGCACAAGCCAATTTATCCGAGAAGGCATTAGAAGAATTTATGGCACTATTTCCTAATAGTATTTATGTAGCAGAAGCTAGTTCGAAACTAGCTGCTTTAGGTTTAGAAAAACAACAAAAATTAGATGAAAATTTATGGCGAGAGACTAAAAATTCAACCCGTTCACAAGACTTTGATTTTTATATCAAACAATTTCCACAAGGCAAGTATAGTGTTTTGGCTAAAGAAAAATATCAACAATATTTAGCTG
>NZ_CALETI010000122.1 GCF_937920075.1 uncultured Agitococcus sp. | reverse complement strand
ATTAGCAGGCTTGGCGATTTGATGCGTAATCAAACGTCTGCTTATGACAAAAGCAGACGTTTTAACGCAACAATCCCTATGGGTATGGGCGGGGTTGCAATTATTGGGGATGGGGGAACAAGAAAACCAACGAATAACGCGAACGGTGGTCAACTAAATAACCCGTTTGACACTTATCTTGCAAGCAAAGGCTTGGCAGGTGGTCGTTTTGATACTAATAACCCTGCTTATCAATTCCAACTGAAGCAAGGCCAACAAGCCCTAGACCGTTCAAGCGCGGCGCGTGGCATGGGATATAGCGGCGCACAAATGAAAGCGGCGCAAGATTATGGACAAGGCATGGCAAGTCAACAGTACGACAAAGAATACAATCGCGCCAGTGGTGAGTTTGCCGATTACTTCAACCGTTTAGCCTCATTATCACAAGGCGGACAGCAGGCCGCACAATCATTGGGCGGCATGGGCGGTCAATACGCTAATAACGCAAGCAACACATTCGGCAATCTAGCAAGCGCGCAATCTAGCATTTTAGGGCAACAAGCTAATGCAAGGGCGAGTGGTTACGCTGCAAATGCTAACGCATTTAATCAGGGCTTGGGTAATATGATTGACATTTACGGCATTAGTAAAAAATACGGTTAAGGTGGTTATATGGCTTTTCAAATAGACCCGAACATACCTTTGCGGGCAATGGCTAACCCAATCAACATTGGCGAGTCATTTTCAAGGGCGCAAACGTACCAAGCCAACGATTTAAAACTCCAAGCCTTACGCGAACAATTTAATGAGGAAAAAGAAGCGCGTTTACGTCAAAAGCAAATGCAACAGGGTATTGCTAGCGAGTTGCAGAAAATGCAACAAGGCACACCAGCGCAATACCGCACTACATTCCCACAGACTATTCCCACAGGTCAAATGCCTCAAGGGATGACAGGGGTATTAGCGGCAGAACGCGGCCAAAACTTACCAACACCTGATTTATTTGGCGAAAACATTTTAAAGGGTAATTTTGACGTAAGACGCGAGATGATCGCGCCCGAAGTCAAAGGGGTTACGCCTGATTACTTAGATGTTTTAAATGTATCAGCAAAAAACGCTTTGCAAGTGGGTGACATTGATTCGTTTATTAAGTTTAGCAATGCTATTAAACAAGAAAGAGCAGCTAAAGCCGAGCTAGATCAGCCTGTTGGCAATCCTTACGAGATGTTTAAGGATGGCCAGTCGTTAGGTATGTTTGTCACTACAAAAGGAAATAAGACAGTGCCATATGGTCAGGCAGGGGCAACAATGACTAAACCTGACAAGCTAACAGCAGCACAAGAAAGAGAGTATGCTTTTAAAGAAAAGAAATTAAAGCAAGATGCTTATTTTAAAGAGCGCGAATTAAATAAGCCTGTATATGACCCTGTAGAACGTGTAGGAGCGGTGGCGGATGTAAAGGCTGAGGCAAAGATTAGACAAGATTTGGTCGCTGATGCAGCAGGTGCGACAAAAACATACGCCAACATAATGCCTATATTGCGAAAAGCTAAGAATATTCTATCTAGGCTTCCTCCTGATGCGTGGCAGTCTTACTATCAATCTAAAATTGCTGGGACACCTCTTAGTAAATATATTGGCAACAAAGACCAACAGGATGCGCTTGCTGAGCTAGATGTTTTACAAGAGAATTTGAGGCTAAAAGCGGAAAAACCTGCTGGTGCTATTTCTAATTTTGAAATGGGGCTGCTTTCTAAAGCAATGGGTGTATTAAAAGAAAATACGTCTCCTTCGCAAAAAACCACTGCGTTTCAGCAGATTATCAGTATTCTAGAAAATGACAAAACCGTTGCTTTAAATATATTAAAACAAAATAACGCATCAAATTTTGCTTATAAAGGCGGTGAATTTCTTAACCGCTTTACAAATAAAGCTAGTAGTGAGCAAAGAAAAGAGTATCTTGATGCTTATATGCAAGTAAAAAATGACCCTGAATTATTAAAAGAGCTACAAGAGAACGCTAGAGATTTGGGAGTGCTGGAATAATGAGTGCTTATGATGATATTTTAGCTAAGAAAAAAGCTCAATCAAAAGCCGTTGTGAAGCCTGTTGCAAATAATGCGCCTAGTGATGCGTCAGTTGCGGCTTCGTCTGTCGCTAAGGGTTTTGCTGGTATTCCAGATATGTTTATCAATGCCGCGCCTAATTTAATAGGGTTGGGCATGGCTGGAACTGGTTTCGTTTCAAACGAAATCGCACAAGCTGTTGGCCGTGATAATCTGATAGGTGGTTATTTTTCTAAATTAAACGAGCTTGCAAATAAAGGTTTAGAGAATTTTCAGTCATCGCCAAGTATTACAAATAGAGCGGTTCGCGCTGTTTTGCCTATTCAAGACCCTACTACACATAGACAGCGCGTGATGGATTGGGCGGTTCAAGGTGCTACAGGCGCAGTATTAACACCGACACAAACACTAAAAGAGCTTGCGTTAAACGCTGCCAAGTTTGGCGCGGCTGGTGGTTTTGGTGGTGTGGTTGCTGAAGAAACAGGCTCTCCATTAGCAGGAATTGCGGCTTCTATTGCTGCGCCTGTTGCATTAAATGCCACTGGAAATCTTGCATCAAGAATTAATCAACCATTAACAAAGGGTGGGCGTGAGAATATAGTCGGTCAAGGAATGGTTAATGTTTTGCAAGACCCACAGGCGGCCTCTATTGCTTTAAAAAACGCGCCTAAGCCATTAGTCAAAGGCTCGCAAGCTACACCAGCGCAAATTGTTGCGGAGTCGTTAGGCGACAAAAATATGCTACGCGCTGAGGATGTGCTTAGAAACAAGATAGGCGTTGCCGATGATATTAACGCCAGATTCTTGCAAAATCGAGAAGCTAGACTAGCCGAGCTTGGGCGAATTGGTGCAGGTGGTACAGCTCAAGATGCTGTTACCATTGCTCGTGAAAAATTAGCACAAAATAAAACTAATTTAGAATCTCAAAAAGCAAGGTTATTACAAAGTCAACAATCAAGAATGCAGCAAGCACAACAACAACAACAAACGGCTTTAACCGAGTTGGGTACTCCAACAAGTGCGGATGATGCAGCGCAAAGATTGGCTAATGTTGCTGACCCTATTTTGCAACAAAAACAAACTGACATAAAAAATGCTTTTGAATCTGTTGACCCATTTGGCGAAGTAACCGCGCTTAGAATCCCTATGCAAAAAATAGAGGGGGTTTTACAAGAGAATTACGGGGGGCTGGGTGCTGGGACAGATAGTCGAGTAAATACAGCGTTAAAACTAATAGGCAAGGCTGCAGGTCAAAACAAAGCAGCTAAGGATATTCCAGAGTTGTCTATTGTTAAACCTACTGTTCCGCCTTTGCCAAAGTTTGACCCTAAGCAAGTTAATCCACAAATTGACGATATGCTTACCGCTATGGCCAAGTATGGCGGCCTTAATCGTGAGTACGCGATAGGTTTAGGTATTGACCCTAAAATGCTTAATCAAAGGGCTGCTGGTGCGTTAGTTCCGTTTCCTAAAACTGGCGGTTTAGGCGGTGATGAAATGGCTATGCGCTTGGCTCAAGATGGTTATCCTGTTGGTAATCTTGGTGCTGAGGACATTTGGCAATTTCAAGAGGCTCTTGATAATGCAATGCGCGGATATAAAGTCCTTACGCCACAAGGCAATGAATTGTTAATGGCAAGGCAACAAGCGCAAAAAGACCTAGAATTATTCAACGAAAATATGCGCCTTAATCCTGATTTGCTAGGCTCAACAATGAGCTACAAGCAAATGCAGACTATTCAGAGCATGATCGGTGAATTACAGCGAGAGGCTGTTAAGGCAGGGAATAGCAGAGAAGCCAAAACATTGACCCAATTAAAACATATTGTTCGCGGCTCAATGGATGACGAGGTTGCGCGTGGTGTTGTCCCTAAAGATATAGGTGATGCGTATAAAAAAGCCATAGGTTTAAAGGCTGATTTTGAATCTAGATACGGTCGTGGTGCGGTTGCGGATTTAAGAATGCGCGGCTATGAGCGTTCAAGTCAAAACTTAGCAACATTGCCCAATAAAATTGTTAACACAAGAGAGGGGTTAGAGTCGTTTAAGCGGTCGTTTGGCAGCGAAAAAGAAGCAAGAGCGGCTTTAAGTGATTATATCGGCTCTAACTTTAGAAATCAGGTTTTAAATATCGGTAATGGCGGTTTAAAATCAGGTTGGGAGGAAAAGGCTTTTAAATTTGTTAAGGATAACAAATTGGCTCTTGATGAATTTGGCGATTTGTCAAAACAGATTACAATGGCTATTTTAAAATCTAAAACATCTCAAAAACTAAAAGCTGATTATGAGGTTGAGTTAGATAATTTACTCAAGAAATACGCGACAATTGAGACCAAGCAATTAGAAAGTGGCGGCAAAATATTTAACAACTTAAAAGACCCTGATAAGGTTATTGATGCGTTTTTCTCGTCGTCTATGCGTCAGAATGATGCTAAATTTATCACAGAATTGGCAGCTGAGAATCAGTTATTTAACCGAGCTTTACGCGGTGCGATTACTGAAAAAATTGCAAAACTAAGCACTGAGACAAATGGTAGAGTTAATGATAATAAGCTAATTATGTTTTTAGAAGATTCCAAGAATATTGCTTTAATAGAATCTGTTTATGGCAAAAATACAGCCAATAGATTGGGTAAGGTTTTACAAGATGCCAAGCGAGATTCTATGGGGGGTGGTGGCACAAATTCCGCCACTTTTGCGAGGGGGCAAGTTGATAAATTAATGAATCAAAACATATACGCTTTAGATGCTTTAGGCGGAACGCTTGGCGGTGTTGTTGGTTCTTTTCTTGGAAATCCGTTTTTAGGTGTTATTGGCGGGGCTAGTGTTGCTCACAGAACAAAGCTAATAAAACAGGCTTTAGATGAGCAAATGGCGAAAGCTTGGCTAAATAGTGATGAGGCTGCACGATTGATTGATAAAAAATTATCAAGCGGCAATTATGGCAAAAAAGCTATCAATACAGCGTCAAAATATGCTGTTCCTGCTTCTCAAAATGAGGATAAAAAATAATGTCATTTTCTCTTTCTTCTTGGTTTGATGCGCGTTTTTTCAAAACTGGTAACAATGCGCCTTTAACTGGCGGTAAAATTTACACTTACTTAGCAGGGACAACTACACCCGTTGCAACTTACTCGAATGACTCAGGCACGACAAACACAAACCCGATTATCTTAGACGCTGATGGACGCGCAAATATTTATCTTGATGATTCTGTTGCATATCGTTTTATCTTAAAAGATGCAAATGATGTTGTTTATTTTGACCGAGATAACCTTTACTCAATTGACGGTTCAGCAGCTGCGTCTGGTGTAGTAGCTCCTCTGGACGAAAACGGTAATGTACCTGAGCAATACCTTAGTTTTGTGCAGACTGGTACTGGTGCTGTGGCACGGACGATGCAGGAGAAGATGCGAGATGTGGTCAGTATCTTTGATTACTTGAGTGATGTTCAACGAGCTGACGTTATTGCTGGAACGAAACTACATGACGTTTCAGCCGCCATCAATACCGCGCTTGCCGAGATCGGGAATAATGGAGAACTGTTTTTTCCGCCTTACGAGTATCGTGTTTCCAACACGATCACGATGCCTTCTACAAAGCATTGGCAAAAAATTAGGGGCACAACAAGCCCAGCAGGAGGTGGAGGAGCTGGGGTTCGGTCTAAGTTGGACTTCTCCACACTTCCAGTAAACACCACGGCGATTGTCACTGGCGGAAGAAGTCGCATTGAGGATATTGGCATATTCGGCCCTGGCGCATCTGTTGGTGGAACGGGCACGGGCGTGAAAATCAGCTACGAGGCTGATCTCAGAAACGTCACCATCCAGTTATTCAATATCGGCGTTGATGTTGTAGGCTGCTATTACACCAGACTAAGCGATGTTGCTTTTCGTTTTAACTCGCTGGGCTTGCAGGCAAGCTTGTTCCACAATTTAAGACTGACAGAGTGTGCTTTTGGGGGTGGTGTACCTGGTTCACGTGCTGTTGGCCAAGAATCTGGCAACGGGATACATTTGCTGGGCAGTGGGGAGTGCAGCATCAATGGTGGGTCAATAGAGGCTTTTTGGGGTGCAGGTGGCTATGGTATTCGGATGAATGGAAACTTCCTTCACCTGAACGTCAATGATGTTTACTTCGAGTCTTACGGAGATTCTACGCATCAGTCTGGACCAGCAATTCTAGTTGATGGCGCGAAATCATCGGTGAATGTCAAAGGATGCTTCGCATACATATATTATCAAGATGCTTTCGTTTACCTGGCTGACAGTGCATTCAGCTATTCTCTAACGTCTGTAGGGAACAGATTTTCAAACACAAGTGCATACAACGGCATCATCTATCGCCTTCCATCAAACTTGAGCTACCGCCAATCAGGAACCGTGTTCATCTCTGGTGACAACTTGGAAAACGTAGGGGCGGCAAAACCTATGTATGTGTCACCTGACATTCTGAATGTATTGAATGGTCAGCCTAATGTTACCGTTTACCCGCCTCGCGGTGGATTTGATGCTGGAAGCTCTGTGCCAGACCATGTTTTTGTCGGTAGACCTCAGGCCAATTACATTCAGGACGTAGCACCATCCAATCCACTCAGGGGTGTTATTTATTGGGCAAACGGAGGCACATGGAATCCGTGCAAGAGTGAGTTTTCACCATATCCAGTAATTTACGATGGCACTTCATACCAACAGGTTGTAAAGACACACGCACTTACTTTGGCGAACAATTCAAACCTGACGCTCAATGTCAACGAAAACGCTGTATGTAACACAAACACATCCGCAGTAACAGTGACGCTGCCGACATCTCCGCTTGATGGGTCTACTCATACGATTAAGAGTCTCGGAGCAACAAATGCAGTAACGGTAAGCGGTGGTGCTCGGAACATTGATTCTGCATCGACTTACACGTTGCCTGGAGGTACTTATCAGGCTATAACTGTGACCTACCATGCTTGGTCTAATAAATGGCTCATCGTGAGCAAGGTTACATGACCCCTGATACAGAGTCTGGTTATCCCGAAGTAAAACCGCAGGCTTATCAATAGCCTGCGGATGGCAGCAATGGTGCTTAGAACATAAAGAAGACAAAGATTGTCATTTAAACTAAGTGTCATTCTGTAGGCACACTACAAACAAAAACGCCCAAAATTGGGCGTTTGATAAAAATACAAGTATCTAATTTTAAAGCGTATTTTCAAAATTAGTACATCAAAACTGACGTAAATTAATACGTCAATTAGGATAAATAATACTAGTTAGACACCAAGCCTTTGTTTAGCAATCTCAAAATACCCTGCATCTTTTTCAATGCCGATAAATTTACGGCCTGTGTTTTTGCAGGCTACGCCAGTTGTGCCGCTACCCATTGTAAAATCTAAAACCGTCTCGCCTTCTTGTGTGTATGTCTTAATTAGGTATTCAAGAAGTGCTACAGGTTTTTGGGTTGGGTGAACTCTGATGACATTATTACACTCTTTTGCTCTTGCGTTAATTGTAATAATGTTTTTTGGATATCTCAAATCAGGGTTATAATTTTCACTTGCTTTAAATGTTCCTTCTGATACTTTTCCTAAAAAAGACGTTTTTTGTGGCTTAATGCTTAATGGTCTTTTATTTTCTTCCTTTGCTAATTCCATTATTGGGTAATAATTAACCTTTTCTTTGCAAAAAACCATTATATTTTCTACTACTCTTAATGGATGGTTTTTCGCCTGTATAAAATTACCTGCTTGTTCTTTGTTCCATATCCATTCATGTTTATAATTTTTTATATTACTAGTTCTAACTGTACTTGCAAAAGGTTCGATACCAAACAGAACAATAGCACCATTAGGTTTAATAATACGTTTCAACTGTTCCCACATCTTATCTAACGGAATAACAGTGTCCCATTTACAAGCAGTCGTACCATAAGGTGGGTCAGCTAAAATCAAATCTACACTACCATCGGGTATCTCTTTCATACGCTCTAAGCAATCACCAAGCATTAAATTCATCGCAATCTCCCGTGTCTAACTCTGCATCAAACCGATAACCACCCAATCAGTCATTATGTAATCTAAAAGCCGTGGTAGAGTGGTTACGGCTTATGCGTTGGTAGTTAGATTTCAATATGCGGCAAAGTAATGTCAGCAGGGTTTGTCGTCAATCCAAAGCCAAAACATTTAAAATCTGGAAATGTAAATGCTGGAGCTAAATAAACTTTTAAGGGCTTCAGTTTATCCAAAATTTCTTCTTCTATCTCGCACTCAACAAAAAGACCATCTTTTTGCAGTTTTGCAGACAAAACAACCCCAACTTTTTTATCAAAATCAAAGTTTTCTATCACAGGCGTTCCCACTGCGGTATTCTCAAGCGCAAGCAAAGCATTTTCATCAAAATGTACACTTTCACTTACCGTTTCTGTTGTCGCAACTTTAACTGTAATCTTCATCGCAATTCCTCAATCTAACTCGCGCTTCAACAGGGAAAACGCCCCAGCCAAAAGTTGAGTTATTTATTAAGTTTTTGGCAACATTGCCACTTTTTACAACAGTCGGGGCGTTTCCCGTTAAGCTAATAGTTAGGTTTTAACATGCACCGCGTATAATTCGACTCCATACGGCAGGGTTTTTCGATAATTTTTATCAAACCACTTTTTAAATCTATCAATAGACGTATGGCTTGAATATACTTCTAATAATTCCTCAAATTGTTGCTCAGTACAATCAACAATTGCGCTTAATTGGCTATTAACCTCAGTATTCAAACAATGTAAACTCATTTTAATATCCTCTTTAACTAAAAATTATTATGTTTATTTTAATATCTTTTTATTAAGACACAAATAAACGTAAGCTTGCAAACCTAACTACGCAATCAAGCGGAACGCACCCCAGCCGATTGCGAGTTATTGTTTAGTTTTTTTGGCAACATTGCCGTTGTTTATATCAAAGAGGGTGCGTCCTCTTATTGCAATAGTTAGGCATTAACTGACTTTTCCAAAATCTCACTTACAAAGTCGTTTTGGCAGTCGCGTAACTCGTTTACGTTATCGACATAATCATAAACACTATCCTTAATTTTATCTAATCCCGCACTTTCAGCCATTGGAATTTCAATATTCAACTGAATCCATTCATCAACAAAATCACTAAAGTTGCTTGTATCAGAATAATTAGAACACTCATCAGCCAAAGCATTTTTTAAGTGTTTAATGTTTACTGTTTTACCAGTAAACAACTCGCCATGCCGCAACACACGCAATGTCAAGCGTAAGTCATCTTGACGCTGCACAAGCGCACGCTCTAAATCAGCAAAAATGTTTTGGTTAATTTGAATTTCGCCAGCAACCCAGCGTCTAACTGTGCGGTCATTAACGCCAAGTTTTTTAGCAATAGCTGATTGCCATTGCTCGCCAAACATGGATAAGCCAATCATTTTAAGTTTTTGAATATCGTTCATTTTGTTTTCCTTGCCAGTTAGCGACTGGCGGCGCGTAAAGATTAGTAAGTTTTTTCTACCATTGGCTTTTTGCCTTTGTAAGAACGCATTAAGCAGTTTGTTTTGCAGTCAAAAAAGAATTTGTTGCTGCTATCTGAGTAGTTGCAACCATTGCCGATGATGCCATTAAATTGTTTTGCATTGATGTAAACGCGGTCAAAACCTTCTTTGACCCATTCTTTGCCGCCAATGTCTAAGAAAAATTGTTTTGCGGATTTTGGTGCTTTGCTTTCAGCGATAACGATTTTTAACGCTGCACCAAAAGTAACGCGATAAGATTCACCTGCAACATGGACGCTTTTAGCTAATTTGTGTGCTTGTGTGAAGATTTGTGATTTGTTCATTTTAGTCTGCCTCGCAGTTAGTAGAAGGTTGCCCTTTGCCCCCTTCATGTTTGTTATTATGCCCTAGTTTTAGGGCATAAACAATAGGTTTAAGTAAAATATTTCAATTCTTTTTTATGGCCACAAAACGCCTAACTCTCATCTATGGTTTCCACCTGCATTGACAATCCAACCGATAAAGACTGTTAAAACAAGTGTCATTCTATAGACACTCATACGCAATCATACGCACACCACAAAATAAAAAGCCCTAAAAGGGGCTTTGGATTATGCGTCATCCACCCCCTTGTAAATCAAATAATCAAGCCACTCTTTGACGGCTCTTGATTTGTCAGTCATTGACGCAAGTTTGGCAATTCGCCTTGCGTCATCTTCGTTGTCAGGGTTAAAAACAACCTCTAGCCTTACCTTCTTTGCACAGAAGGCTTTATCAGCCCTCTGTTGTGCCTCGCTACGATTTGCCATGTTTAAGCCGCCAATTCTTGAATTACCACGGGGTCTTTAGAGATAAAATCAATAACTTCTCTAAGATGTTTTTCATCACGGATTGTTGCTGGCAATTCTTCTTTTGTGTCGCGTGGCAACCATACGTTGCCTTTCCATGTGAATGTTCCGTTATCGTTTGCAAAATAACTGCAAATATCTTCGCCTATATTTTCGTTGTCAGCACCTATCCACAATATTGATGTATATTCATCAATGTAAACTGACAAGCCGCGTGCTTCTGCGAAGTTTGTTGTGATTTTTGAGATATTCATGTCGTTCTGCCTTTGTTGTTTATCGTCTTGATGTGTTTATTATATTATCATACGTATGATACGTCAATAGTTATTTATAGTTATTTTAAATATATTTTTAATGCCTAACATCAGCGCGGGTATTTGCGCCTTACGCACTTAGTTATACACCAATCCGCTTTTTAGCAATCTCAAAATAATTCTCGTCTTTTTCAATGCCGATAAACTTGCGATTGTTAAGCAGAGCCATTTTTCCCGTTGTTCCGCTACCCATAAAACAATCTAAAACGGTGTCGCCTTCATTGCTCCACGAAATGATGTGGTCATGCGCTAGGTGTTCGGGGAATATTGCGGGATGCTCGCTTTTCTTTTGAGGGTCTATCTTCCAAATGTTTGTGCGTTTGCCAAACGGTTTTCTCTCGATTATCCTTGTGCTATAATTTTTGCCTGCGTCGATAGCTGCGTTGACTTTCACTTGACCACTTTTAACGACGTTCTCTCTATCTTTAATGAGATTAATTGCGTTCGGTTTACCTTTGGAAAATACGAACATATACTCAAAATTCTGGGCATAGCAAAGAACACTACCAAATGCACCACTACCCGTTTTCTCCCATATCATTGTGTCATGCAAATTAAATCCTATTTCTTTAGCATACAGGGCTTGTCTAAAACTTGTCCCTGTTTCGCTTCCTTTAATCGTTGCATCACCCACCACCCAAACCACTACTCCACCTTTTTTAGTTACTCTAAACAGTTCTCTCAAAACAGGCTTCCATACATGCTCGCCCCATTCAAGCGTGTTATTGTATGTTCTTAAATTGTCGTAAGGTGGGGAAGTCACCGTTAAATCAACACTGCCGTCAGGTATCTCTTTCATACGCTCTAAGCAATCGCCTAGCATTAAATTCATCGTCATAATGTGTCTAACTCAGCAATCAAGCGGACAATGCCCCAACCGCCCACTGCTTACTTTTTTATGTTTTTGACATACTCTTACTTGCTAATATCAAGAGTGGGGCATCGCCTCTTATTGCTATAGTTAGGTTTTAATCTATGTATCCATAAAATTTAGCCCATTCGGGGTTAGTCTTAA
>NZ_CALETI010000121.1 GCF_937920075.1 uncultured Agitococcus sp. | reverse complement strand
AACGTGCATTGGATAGTTGAGCATTACGCCAAGAAATGGCCGTTTGATATGATTGTTTTGGATGAAGCGAGCAGCTTTAAAAGCTCATCAAGCCAACGATTCAAGTCATTGCGTAAAACAATACCTTTCACCAATCGCTTAGTTGAATTAACAGGAACACCAAGCCCTAACGGTTTACTGGACATATGGTCACAAATATATTTATTAGACAATGGTCAAAGATTGGGTAAAAGCATGACCGCCTACAAACAACGTTTTTTTGAATCGGATTATATGGGCTATAAATTTAAGCCTGTGAAATCTGCTGATAAAATCATTCATAAATTGATTGATGATATTGTCATCTCGCTAAACGTAGATGATTATTTAGAAATGCCAGAGCGTATTGATACTGTTATTAGAGTGCCATTGCCACCATCACGCATGGCCGAATATAAGCAGCTTGAGCGTGAGTTTTTGATACACATAAACGATAATGAGATTGTCGCATATAACGCCGCTACGCTTGCGGGTAAGCTGCTACAATACTGCAATGGTGCAATGTACACCGATGAGTTAAAAAACTGGACTGAGATACACTCTGCCAAACTTGACGCAATAGACGATATTATTGCCGAAAATAGCGATGAAAATTTACTCATTGCTTATAACTACAAAACTGACTTAATACGCTTACAGGCGCGTTATCCTGATGCTGTGGTATTAGATAAAAACCCTGATACCATCGCACAATGGAATAACGGCAATATCAAAATGTTATTAGCTCACCCCGCGTCCTGTGGACATGGCCTTAACCTTCAACATGGTGGCAGTATTATTGTGTGGTTTGGCTTGAATTGGTCGCTTGAGTTATACCAACAGTTTAACGGACGATTGCGCAGACAAGGGCAAACTAAACCTGTTCGTATTGTGCATATTGTCACTGATGGTTGTATTGATGATAAAGTGATGAAAGCGATTGAGAATAAGGCAATAACGCAAGATGAATTGTTAAACGCTTTAAAGTTGACAAACTAGCATAGCGAGGTAATTATTGCCGAGTTATGTATGTTTTGATTTACATTAAGCCCCGCCTAAAAAACGGGGTTTTTTGTTGCCTGAAATTTGTTGTTCTGACTGGAATCGAACCCACGACACAAGTCTCTACCACTGAGATACACAACAACAAAATGGACGCTCGGGATTAACAACAAACCTTGCTTTTTCAAACAATTAGAACGCCCATTTTGTTATTGACTCTTATCAAGCGCAGCGAGTCGTCTGCCGTCCATATCCTTGCTTGCACAATAAACCTAAGCCATGCCATCAAAATCGTCGTCTTTAACACCACGACCAATAGCCATCGCAACGATAAACAAAAATAAAATGCCGCATAAAACACCTAAAAATTGTTGCAATATGTCCATTTGTCCTACCTCTTTATGTTTGTTTTTGGACTATGCTTAAATGGGTCTTATAAAATCATTGTAAACACTCTAATAACTTATTAACTGTCTTTAACGTGGGGTTCGTTAATTTGCCGCTAATCATTTTTGATATTAAGGCATGGTTGACTCCTGTTGCTTTAGCAACAGAATATTGCGAACCGTGTTTTTCAATAGCTTTTTGCGTCAATTCTTTAGCATTAATAGTTTGATAGTTCATACAACCCCCTTAGATGTTTTTATGTTAATTTATTAAATTATTTTAGTCAAACCTATGGTATTGATTTTTTTATGTGTTAATATGTTCACATACCAAGCGAAAGCAAAGTATCCTGCCTCGCAGCCAAGAAAAGGCCATATTGCCATGCTGTAAGAGGAGAACGTCACACATCGGGTAAGTGTTGGTGACAGGTCGAAAGACCAAAAACAAAGTGGCTCTTTGCTGTTTGGGTACGCAATGCTTAAACAGTGCCGAGTTGCAGGGTTAGAGAGTCTCTATCGAGAGTCACTTTGTTTTTGTAGTCAGGAGAAAAAAATGGGCATAGATTTTGTGTTTGATAGTCACGGCAATATGTGGACTATCGAAGAATGGTCTTCTGTTTGTCCTCTCACTTGGAATAGTGAGCGCGTTTTAACAGAAGATGATGTTAAAAACTTTTATGACCCAAGCGGTTATAACGAATAGCAAAAAGCCCTTTTGTATTGCGAGTACAAAGGGGCTTCTTTTTTTGTAGTCAGTCAGAAAACTAACGAGGTAATTATGAGTAAATTTTATGTAGATGTCCAGTTTAAAAAACAGGGCTGTTTTAGTGTTGAAGTTTTTGCAAGCGACAAACAAGAAGCAACGCAAAAGGCTTTAACTTTGGCTCGTAATTGTGGCTATGACGGTGCTGTTAAAAAAACAACAGCAAAGGAGATTTGATAATGTTCTTAAAATTGGCTACGGTGATGGCCTTCTTAGTGGCTCTTTTAGTTATTTGTATGTTGGTCAATGCGATTGTCGA
>NZ_CALETI010000120.1 GCF_937920075.1 uncultured Agitococcus sp. | reverse complement strand
TGACGATTAGCACGCACCGCTTCAAAAGATTTAGGACTGTAACCCATCATGATAAGACTCCAAATGACTGGTAATTAAGAAAAAAGGGCATAAAAAAAGCCCTGTGCTAAACAGCAACAGGGCGAATGAAAAAAGAATCTGAGTGAAGGAAAGAAAATTAACTTACTAAATCAGCGTATTATTTACCGCTGGTTTTGTTGTATCGTGGTAGGGTGAATGACGCGCATATTCCATAAAAAATTGGGTATGAATCAATTCACAACGCTGTTCATCGGCATCTAAAATCACTTTACCCTCAGCCCCTTCTTCGGTATCCCAATCAGGGTATTTGATACCTAAACAGCTTAAGGCAAAATCACATAAGGCCACACGCATTGATACTTGTTGGACTTCACCTGCACTGTAATACTGACCTTGTGTATCACGCGCAAGGATTAAGAATTGATAGGGCAGTTGGCATTTGTCAATCTGCGTTAACTGCGTTTCGGGGAAGACCTTTAAGGCCGTGACATCGCCTGAATCGGCATAACTTTCGTATTCGATAGTAATTTCACTAATGCCTAATGACGGCATGGTGTGTAATAACAAATCACGATTGGCCTGAATAATCGCGATAGCTTCGGGATTATGATACTCGGGCATGGTTGTTCTCCATGAAAAAGTTGAATAACACTGAATGAAATAGATTTAACTTGAGTAGAGAGATACGTGTGGGTAGGGCTTTACAGACTGTAGGCAAAATCAAGACTTTCAGTGTAATAATCACTATGCTCTAATAAAAAATCGTCTTCGGCGACATGAATGGTCATCACCCCCGAACCGCCTTCATTGATTTCCCAACCGCTGTGATGGCTATCTACCCAAGTGAACACAAAGTCGCGTAACGCATCATCAAGCAACACCTCCTTATCTTCTAAAAAGTAATAACAAGCCCCTTCGCGGTATTCGCCACGCGCATAGCAATACACTAAACGCTGTGTGTTTAAGTGCGGCAAAGACGACTCAGGCTGAACAATTACCTCACTGACATCGCCTTCATCACCACCACCAACATAACGAACTGTCACCTCGGTAATGGCAACCGCATTCAACGCATCTAACAGCCGTTGACGATTGGTTGACAAGGCCTCATAACCTTGTGGACTATAGCCAAACATAAATACGCTCCTAGGGATTAACATGAAATGAAGAAACAAACGGCATAAAAAAAGCACGATGACCACCACAGTCACCGTGCTTAAACAGACATAAAATAAGGCAGTTGAATTAAATAAAACTGAATCAGCTAAGCCGACACCAATCGTAACGCCTCATCCAATGCTCTTTGCTTAATGGTTGCTCCTTGGCCAAACCATGCCGAATCTAAACGATGGTCAATACTGCGCGCTTTACGTTGATGGTCAACAAACTCCGTCACAGAGTTTAATAAACCAAACGCCGTGCCTTTCGCAGACGATAAATCTGAGCCTAAACCTTGACCCTCAAACA
>NZ_CALETI010000119.1 GCF_937920075.1 uncultured Agitococcus sp. | reverse complement strand
GAATATCAAGCGTTCAAGGCGCAAGTGTTGGAGCTGATGCCATGATAAACGCACCAACGGCCAAGACCTTGCTAGAGTATGACCCTAGTATTATTCCTGTTATTTTTGAGTGTGAAGATTATTTTGAGATTGCTATAGGTTCAAGCAAGATAGCCCCTCAGCGCATGACGACACCACCACAGGCGCGACAGTTTAAAACATTGGGTGCAGCGTACTCTTACTTGAGAAACTTTTTAAACTATCGAGGCGATGTTCATATTCGCTTAGTTGATGAACCGCCCACAGGTTGCCCGATTGATGCAGCTTGCCCATGCCGTTAAAGATGCCAATGGACGCGCCTATAACCGCACTAAATACATAAAACAACGCCATGAGATGATGCAACACTGGAGCGATTATTTAGACAGCTTGCAAGCTAATAATGTGCTGGCGGTTAAGTTTGGGGGGTTGTGATGATAAAAACTGTCGCATTGATATTGTTCGTAATGCACAAAGGAGAATTATTATGTTTATAATGACGATATTGTTTCATAATGAGAAACAAAAAAGCCCTTGTCGTACTTACTGGCGAGTTTGTACAAAAGGGCTTTTAGGCGAGTAGGTTAATGTTGGCGAACACACTTACTCTTAAAACTAGGTTAAACGACTGACCATGACTAAGTTAATTCGTTTAACCAAACACAAGAACCTAACCAAAGGAGCCCAATGAGTAAGTTAACACGTTGTTAACCTTTTTGCTTTTTAGCAAATTTTTGGGTAAACAACAAGAAATATATTAATATATTCACATTACTCATTGATTCCTTTCTTTGGTTAGGTTCGCTTTTATAGTGAGCTTAATATGGCTGCAATTACACAGCATCAAACAGCATCAAACGAAACTTTTGCTAATCCAACTACTCAACAAATCCGCTTTATTCGCAAGCGCGAAGTCATGCACTTAACAGGCTTACCCTCGTCAACCATATACGACTTAATGAGCCGTGATTTATTCCCAAAAAGCATCAAATTGGCTGGAGGCAAGGCGGTTGCTTGGTCATTGTCTTCTATTCAAGCATGGCAACAACAATGCCTTGCTAGTCAAGACTAAGACCCTTTTTGTGGTTCGGGTGTATTGCTTAACGAGCAATAAAAAAGGCCGTAATACCTAAACATTACAGCCTTTAACACTCAATAAATTGCCTATCATTAAGTGAGTATTTGCATGATAAATTATATCAGTCATGGCGTATTGTCGCTACCTAATCGCGTTATTTTGAACTTAAACATGGGAGCATATTCTCATGGCTAAGTTACCCCCTTTGTCCGTCAACAGTGTGCATTATGGCCTTGTTAAGCGTTTTAAGTCCTTGCCCAATGCCGAAAGCTATTACCGCCAACACCTAAGCAAACTAAGCAAACCTAATGCAGCAGGGTGGGCTAATGCTTTATGCCCCATTCATGGTGACCGCAACCCTAGCCTAATGGTGAATCTACACATAGGTTGCTTTAAGTGTATGGCGTGTGGTGCGAGCGGTTCAAACATAGCCGCCTTTCATGCCGCCTTAACTAATACCGACTACCGCACCGCCTTTAACGCCTTAGTGAGTAAATAGCCATGACCACACTAGAAAACATTAACCCGACTATTGGCTTAAATGCCGAAGTACACAACAGCCAAAACGCTGATATTTTGAACAATGTTACAATGTTACACGAAAAAAGCGAGCCTCCCATAGATGAAAAAACACTGTCTAAACTGTCTAATCTGTCTAACGACCCTCAAGCCTTAGAGCCTCAAGACTTAGCCGCTAGACAGCTAGACAAAACACTGTCTAATGACTGTCTAATGCTGTCTAATCCTAGTATAAAAAACGAACAAAAAGAAGAAAACGCTCAAAAAACAGACGAAAAGTGTTCAGAATGTTACACGGAGGAGGACAAAAAACAGCCAAATGTTACACAAAAAAATGACGATGTTACACGCCGTGTAACACTGTCCGAAAAACAGCCAATTGACCTAAAAGCCGATTTTGCCAAGCTATCACGCGTCAATAAAATCGCATGGTACGCACAACAAGGCTTTGATGTATTACTAGGCTTTAGAGGCGGTAAGGGAGCAGGGACAGGATGGAATGTGCCAAACCGCAAGCGCATGACACCCGAAGAAGCAGCCGCTAAAGCAAAAGCCGCACACCGACAAACAAATACCGTTTTATTGTGTGGTGAGCGTAGTACGCCCTTTAATAGTGTGGGCTTGCTTGTGGTGGATGTAGATATTAAGAATGCACGCACCGACCAAGAGCGCAACGAATGCCACCAAGCCCTTGAAGATTTATTAGGTAGCGATATTTACCACCAAGCAACCGTTACTAGTGCATCGGGTGGCTTACATTATTATATTGCCGTACCACCGCACCAAGCGCACTTAATCGCTAAAGATAAAAAGATAAGCCTTGCATCGGGTGAAGAGTACATACGGCCAAGCGTCAATGGTAATGGCGGCAAAGTAAAGGCTTGGGAGCTTGAGCTACTTTGTAATTGTTTGGTGCAAGCTATCCCTAGTACCGTAGAAGGCAAAGAGTACACACTAAATACAGGCATAATACAGCAAGAAATACCGCCCCGTGTGGTTGCCTTAATTGAAGAGCATTTACAGCCTAAAGACGAACCCGAAGCCGAAAAGCCGCCTATTACCGAAGAGCCTAGAGCCTTTGTCTATTGCCTTAAACATGGCGACATTAAAGGCTATGCCTACAGTAAAAGCTATGTACAGAACTACGCTAAAGGCGATGGTTTATATTTAGCAGGGGTACAAAAGATTAAATGTGATGGCGTAGAACTGGCGGAATGGTGCGAACCTACACGCATAGGCAACCCCATTTACCCACTCGCCACCCTAGACGATGGCAACGGCATGGGCTTTGGTGTCTTACTTGAGTTTGACAGCCAACACGGACACACCCACCGCCACGCCTTAGACTTACGCTCATTTGTAGGCGATGGTATTACCTTATTTGCAGCTTTACGCGATTTAGGCTACCACTGGATAGACTTGCCCCGTTATCGTCAAGAGATACGCCTATGGCTTAATAATGCAAGCCCTAACAATCGCTTAATAGGCAAACGTTCAACAGGATGGACAGGCGAAGATTATTGCTTTGTTTTGCCTGAAGATGTGATAGGCGACACCGAAGGCAAGTATTACTATCAAGGAGGCATACAAAGGGCAAATATCTATGAAACTAAAGGCGATTTAGACGCATGGCGCACTAAGATAACCTTAGCTATAGCACCCTATCCCTTATTGTGTTTAGGCGTATTATTAGGCTTTGCACCGCCTTTGCTGGACTGTTTAGGCTTAGATACGTGTGGCATACATTTATGGGGTGAAAGTAGCAACGGCAAAACCACGACCGCACGCATAGGCGCAAGTGTTTGGGGTAATTGCACCAAAGGCACTAATGGCAATAACCGCATTGTTTCATGGAGCGCAACAACAACAGGCTTTGAGGTACAAGCAGCCTTACACTCAAGCAGTTTGCTAGTATTGGACGAAATGGGCGAAGCTGAAAAAGAGCAGATTATCCAATATATTTACTCCCTTAGTGATAGCAAAGGCAAAACACGCGGCCAAGCCGATATAACCTTACGCCCCTCACAAACTTGGAAACTATTAGCCTGTAGTACAGGTGAATTTAATATCAAAGGCCATATCGGACTAACGAGAAACCTACCGACTGGCGTACTTATGCGGATGCTA
>NZ_CALETI010000118.1 GCF_937920075.1 uncultured Agitococcus sp. | reverse complement strand
TCAAAACTTATCGTTTTTGTAGTCCAAATGGTGGGCGCGTACCCGTTGGCCTAGATGCTATCCCCTGTTTAAAATCAATTACACTTAACCCTGCTCAGATTGATGCGGGCAAAGGGCTAGGTATGAGGGCGACTTGTGAAATCAGATTACAAGACTTTCCACATGATGACATCCGCATTGACCCTTATGTGAATGACCGCACATATATACCCATCAATCAAGGCACTTATTTTGGCAAACTAAAAGCGCGGAATCCATTTTATAATGGCCGAGCTATTCGCATTTATAGCGGCTATCTTAATGATGATGGTTCGTTTAGTTATGCTAAATTTGAGCGCAGGTCGTTTGTTATTGAGGGGTGGGACGGTATCGACCCAACAGGCATTACAAAGATTGTCGGCAAGGACGTTTTAAAATTGGCCAGTGATGATAGGGCGGTTTGTCCGAAGCCTAGCGTGGGTAAACTCAACTTAGATATGACAGCTATTGCCACATCATTTACTGCTACACCAAGCGGCGTTGGTGCTGATTATCCATCGAGCGGCCTTGTGCGAATTGGTGGCGAAGTGATGACCTTTACGCGGTCGGGTGATGTTTTTACAGTCGTTAGAGGTCAACGTAACACACTCGCAACCACTCACAAAGCATTAGACACGGTGCAATTGTGTAAAGAGTACGCAGGACAAACGGCGCAAAATATCGCTTATGACTTGTTAGTTAATTTTGCCAATGTTGACGCTGCTTATATCACCAAATCAGACTGGGACACCGAACAAACAGCATATTTGCCACGCCTTTATAATACGCTACTCACGACACCAACAGGCGTTAGTAAGTTATTAACCGAGCTAACCGAGCAAATAGGATTCTTTTTGTTTTGGGACGAGGTAGCAGAAAAGATACGCTTTCAAACCATTCGCCCAAATTCACCAAGCGAGACAGTCACAGCATTAAACAATAACGAGCATTTACTCGCTGATAGTCTTAGATTACGCGATATTGTTGCGGATAGAGTTAATGAGGTTTGGGTTTATTACGGCGTACTTGACCCGACAAAAAACCTTTCCGAAGATTCTAATTACGCTGTTATTTATGTTGCTTCAAACCTAGCCGACCAATCAGATAACCAAAACCGCGATATACGCATTAAAAAGATTTTGAGTCGATGGATAACAGACCGAGCAGCCGCGA
>NZ_CALETI010000117.1 GCF_937920075.1 uncultured Agitococcus sp. | reverse complement strand
AAATAAATTTTTTAGTTGTTCAGAGCTTAAACCAATACCTGTATCAGTAATGGTAATCTGTAATTGAGAAGTATCTTTATTCATTTGAAATAATTGACGTACTTCTAAACGTACCGAGCCTTTTTGCGTAAACTTTAAAGCATTACTTAATAAATTAAATAAAATTTGTTGCAGACGTGTTGGATCACCTTCAACCCATTGCGGTAAGTTATCGTCAATGTCAAAAATCAGTTCAATATTTTTGTTTTTAACATTGGTTGATAGGATTTGTTGGGTAGATATAAATAGTTTGGGCAGATTAAAAATGGTGTTTTCTAAACTCAGGCCGCCCGAAGTAATTTTTGCATAATCCAAAATATCATTAATAATGCTAATCAGCAGTTTGCCAGAGCTTTTTAACAGATCAAGATAGTGCTGTTGTACATCGGTGAGTGAGGTTTTTTCTAAGAGTTGTGTCACTCCTAAAACCGCATTCATGGGGGTGCGAATTTCGTGGCTCATGCGTGCTAAAAAGTCGGTTTTAGCTTTGTTTTCGGCTTGAGCAATCGATATTTCTTTTTCGGTTTCTTCTTTATCACGTTTAAGGCTATTAATCCGTTGCGCTAAACCAATCGACAATAACACTTGTTGCGAAGCAAATGCTAATTGTGCGAGTAACATCACCACATTAATATTGCCCATACCAAGATTCATCATAATAATCATGGTCGCGCCAATAATTAACAATAAACCCCATGCAATCATAAATAGCTTGGCTTCAGCAAATCCCTCTAAATAACGTTGTAAGGCAATGATAAATAGCGAAATAATCAGTAAAAGCCCTAACAGTGAGTTGATTGAAGCAATCAAAGCGGTTGGCAATAAGAAGTGAAAAATACCTGCTAAGGCTAAAAATATAGCACTGTATTTTAAGACTTTATGAATCCGTGGGCTGTTTTTGGTGTTTAAAAATAAACGTGAAAAAAATAATCCAGAACTGAGTGCAAAAAAACTAAAACTATATAAGGACAGGTTATTCCATTGAGTAGCGTGTGGCCAAAACTGAAACAAAGAGCCTTGCTGGCTAGCAAAAAATAGTAAGGTACAACCCACATATAAAATATAAAAAAGCTGAACCTTTTCTTTAGTTAAAAACAATAAAAACAAATGGTAGAAAAATAAACCAATGACAATACCATAACCAATTCCTAAGATATTTTCATACTGTTTGCCAGCACTGAGAAAATAGTTGTAGGTGCAAATTTGTAGGGGTAAATAAAAATTGCCTGTGGTTTGGGCACGCAAATAAAATTGCATTTCACTACGTGCAGGAAGATCAATTGGCAAGGCAAGTGTGCGAATTTGTAGCTCACGCGTTGAATAGTCAACGGTGTCACCAATGCTCGTTTTAATATATTGATCGCCAAAAAAACTGAATAAATCAATTTGATCAAAGATATTAAAATTACTCGATAAAACCAGCTTAACAGGGAAGGGCTGTAGATTTTCTAGTTTAAATTTAAACCAACAGGTGGGTTGTTTAAAACCAAATGAAACCTCTGGTTTGGCAACGGGTTCAAACGATTTTTCTTTAATCGCTTCAATATCGAGTTGGTTGCTAGGGTCACAAAAATAACTGAGCTCTGTACCCAATGCAGCATGGTGAAAATTTTCATCAATCGGAATCGTGGCATGACTGGATGTCGTCCATAGGCTTAACAATGCACAACATAAGAGTGCCAAGTAATGCCACATAATGTTTACCTTTTCGTCTCTGAGTTTTGTTGTTGTTTTTTCAGCAATACAAATACAGCACCATTACCCCCGTCTTTGGCTGTAGCACTATGAAACGCTAAAACGGCTCGATGTTGTTGCAACCAGCCATTGACACAGGTTTTTAGCAAGCTGCCTTGGTTTTCTTGACTATAACCTTTGCCATGCACAATTTTAATGACGGTAATGCCTTCCTGTTGCGCATCAAAGATAATTTGTAAAACGGCTTCACGCGCTTGTTCAACAGTACAACCATGCAAATCGACAGCTGCACGCCAAGGTAAATGGCCATCTTTTAGTTTTTTGAAGACACTTTGTTGAATGCCGATGCGTTTAAAGCTGAGTGTCGCTTCTTGGGCAACTGGATTTAATAGGGCAATCGTATCAGAAATAGCTTCATTAGTGATTTCTTTTGCCCCTTCAGCTGCAGCACGTCGAAGCATGGTGTTATCATCAAGACGCTTATGCAACTGACGTTCAACAGGGGCAGTGGCTTCTAGTTGTAAGGGGGTAACACCTTTCATGGCTTGTGCCAAAAGTTGCTCATCAGATAAATGTTCATCATGACGTGTTGATTGGCTAGGCTTTGGCTTTACAACAGTAGTGGCAGCAAGCTTTTCTGCCACTAAAGTCTTTTTTAAATCATTCAGTAGTTTGTTTTTCATCACAAGTCGTCATATCACAAATATAGAGCAGGAGGCTATTGTTGAGTAAAAATGTCAACAACCCCTATATTTTGACGCAAGCGAAGTTGTTTGAACACTGCTACAATAGGGCAATTGTGTTATTTGTGAGGAATTGGGTGTGGAAGACTCCCTGTTAATACCATCAGCAACCTTTTCTGAAGCCGTTGCTGAATTATCCACTATTCGTGATTTTATCCGTTTTACCGTCACGTGTTTGCGTGCGGCTGATGTGCATATTGGTCATGGTAGCGAAGACCCGTTTGCTGAGGCCAATGCCTTAGTCATGCAAAGTTTATCATTGCAATGGTCGGCTGATGCTGAAATTTTAGATGCCAAATTGTTGAGTAGCGAAAAACAAGCCATTGTTGAGTTAATTGACAAGCGTGTTAATCAGCGTATTCCTTTAGGTTATTTATTAAATTTAGCCTATTTTTGTGGTCATCCCTTTTATGTCGATGAACGCGTATTAATTCCACGCTCACCGATTGCAGAGTTAATTAATAACCGTTTTGTTGATTACATCGAACAAGAACCACAACGTATTTTAGATTTATGTACAGGTTCGGGTTGTATTGCCATTGCCTTGGCTCATGCCTTTCCTGATGCCATTGTTGATGGCACAGACATTTCTTTAGATGCTTTATCTGTCGCAGCGGTTAACGTTGAACATCATAACTTGATTGAAAACGTTAACTTAATTGAATCAGACTTGTTTAGCAAATTACCTAATCAACGTTATGATTTAATTGTCAGCAATCCCCCGTATGTTGACGCACAAGATATGGCCGATTTGCCCAATGAATATCAAAAAGAACCCGAATTGGCTTTAGCCGCAGGCGCAGATGGTTTAGATATTGTACGTCAAATTTTGGCACAAGCCGCAGAGCATTTAACCGAAGACGGTTTGTTAGTGGTGGAAGTGGGGAACTCGGAATGGGCATTAGCCCAAGAGTTTTCCGACGTGCCTTTTACATGGATTGAGTTTGAGAAGGGTGGCTCTGGGGTGTTTGCGTTAACGGCTGAACAATGTCGTCAATATCAACAGCTTTTTAAGGACTGATGCGATAATGGCTTATTTTCTCACATTACAATCGTTTTCAACGATTTTATGTTCGCAAAACGCCCTTAATGCGGTGCATTGCATCAGTCCAATTTTTCAGGAGGCCTTATAAATGGCAGGTAATACTATCGGTCAATTATTTCGTGTCACTACCTTTGGTGAGTCACATGGTTTGGCATTAGGCGCGATTGTGGATGGTGTGCCACCGAATTTGTCACTCACTGAAGCCGACTTGCAACTGGATTTAGACCGCCGTAAACCCGGTACATCACAGTTTGCTACACAACGTAAAGAAGAAGACCAAGTTAAAATTTTGTCGGGAGTGTTTGAAGGTAAAACCACAGGTACACCGATTGGTTTATTAATCGAAAATACCGATCAAAAATCTAAAGATTACGGCAATATCGCCACAACGTTTAGACCCGGTCATGCTGATTATACCTATAGCCAAAAATACGGTTTTAGAGATTATCGGGGCGGTGGCCGTTCATCTGCACGAGAAACTGCCATGCGCGTTGCCGCAGGCGCAATTGCCAAAAAGTATTTATTTGAAAAATTTGGCATTGTCATTCGTGGCTTTGTGCAACAAATTGCCCATATTAAAGCCACTGAGTTAGATTGGGATTATGTGAATCAAAATCCTTTCTTTTGTGGTGACAAAAACGTTGTGCCTCAATTTGAAGAATTAATTACTCAATTACGCCGTGATGGCACAAGCTGTGGCGCACGTTTATGTGTGGTTGCGGACAATGTGCCTGTGGGTTGGGGCGAGCCTGTATTTGATCGTTTAGATGCCGATATTGCTCATGCGATGATGAGCATTAATGCGGTGAAAGCGGTCGAAATTGGTGATGGTTTTGCTGTTGTTGAACAGTTTGGCCATGAAGCTCGTGATGAATTAACGCCACAAGGCTTTACCGCTAATCACTCTGGTGGTGTGTTAGGAGGGATTTCAAGCGGTCAACAAATTGTGGTCTCGATTGCGCTTAAACCAACATCTAGTATTACCACCGCAGGTAAAAGTATTGATTTAGACGGTAATCCGATTGAGATGCTTACCAAAGGTCGTCATGACCCTTGTGTGGGTGTGCGTGCGACGCCGATTGCTGAAGCGATGTTAGCGATTGTGTTGATGGATCACTTTTTGCGTCATCGTGCGCAGAATGCAGACGTTGTACAACCGTTAAAACCGATTGCACCGTAAAAATAAAAAGCCCTCTAGTTGCGAGGAGGAGGATCGTGTGTCTAAGGCGAAAAGGAGGGAAAACAGCCAAGCACACGCAACGCAAGAGAGGGCGATGACTTGATAATAATGGCTATAACATATTATTCAAGGGTTTTTGCGAGATTTTTTGCTAAATGTTGACTTGTTCACAAAATTAAGTGTGTTAGTTTTTTTTAACACTTAACCATGCTGCTTCTGCCAAAATCTGAGCATGATCTTGTAATGCGGTTTTGGTGCGTCCTGCTAACCAATGGCGGGCATAATCATGGGTTGCGCCAATAACTAATGCAGACATTAACGTGGGTGGCAATAACTTAATTTCGCCTGATAACACATACGGCGTAAACCATGTTTGTAAAAACTGGTGAAAAGCTTTGTTATCAGCACTAAAGGTTTCGGCGGCTGAACCATGCTTCACCGCACCACGATGATGAAAACAATAACTTGCCCATGCAGGATTTTCACTAATCCATGCAATGTTGGCATAGACAATCGCTTTGATACCTTGTTCAGCACTTTGCGCTTGATTCACTCGATCTCGTAATAATTGGCCAAACTGGCGCATCCCTTCAATAAATAAAGCAGCCGCAATGTCTTCTTTACTACCAAAGTGGTGATAAATGCTGCCAACACTGGCATTGGACTGTTGGCGAATCATATCAATCGTTGTGCCTTCAATCCCATATTGATTAAAACAATCTAAAGCAGCAGCTAATATGGCTTGTGGGCGTGTCTTTGAGGTCATTTCGGTCATTGTATTGGCCTAAAATAATATTCTAGAATAATATTCTAATTTGTTTGAGGGCTTTCAAGATGAATAATTTACAACTTTTTCGTTTAGCACAACAATTACCCTTAGGGACTCGTTTGTTTAGCTGGGTGGTAAGTATGGTTGCACCCTATTTTCGCTCAATTCAGCCACACATAGAACAACTTGAACCTAATTATGCCCGAGTTGCCTTAAAAAATAGAAGAACTGTGCAAAATCATTTAAAAACGGTGCATGCCATTGCAATGTGTAATATGGCGGAATTAGCAGGAGGATTGATGACCGATGTATCAATTCCACAAGGTAGCCGTTGGATTCCTTCAGGGATGACAGTCAAATATCTAAAAAAAGCAAAAACGGATTTGGTGGCTGAAGCAAAAATGCCTGCTGTTGATTGGTCAACTGTGAAAGAGGTCATTGTGCCTGTTGAGATTCGTGATACTCAGCAACAGTTGGTGTTTACCGCTGAAATCACCATGAATATAAAACATAAATGATTAGGCTCTGTTGTCACTTTCTTTAAGAAAAAGACGTTACAATGTTATTTTTTAGCGTTGTTTCGTCTTTATGCCCATTTCACGCACTTTATATTGGCAGTTATCAGCCTTTTATTTTTTCTATTTTGCGGTGCTTGGCGGCTTTATGCCCTATTGGAGTTTGTATTTAAAACAGCTCCATTTTGATGAAAAAGCCATTGGTCAATTAATGGCAATAGGCATGTTAACCCGCATTTTTGCGCCAAATTTTTGGGGCTATTTAGCCGACAGCACAGGCAAGCGTATTGAATTGGTGCGCTTGGGTGCAAGCATGGTGGCGGTGTTTTGGGCGGGAATCTTTTTTGTTGGCAGTCATTTTTGGTTAATGGCAGCCGTATTGTTTGCCTATAGCTTTTTTCAAAATGCCATTTTAGCCCAGTTTGAAGCGGTGACGATTGGTCATCTTCAAGAACAACGTGCCTTATATGGTCAAATTCGTTTATGGGGATCATTAGGATTTATTGCCACGGTGGCAGGTTTTGGCTATTTATTAGATTTAATCAGTGTGAAATGGTTGCCGATTCTGTTGTTAATTTCGGCAATTGTTGCCGCTTTATGCAGTTATATTATTCCTAGTCCACCACAACAAATACACAGCAAAGATAAAAAGCCATTTTTGTATTTGTTAAAACAACCCTTATTGTGGAGTTTTTTTGCTGCCCACTTTTTATTGCAATTGTCTCATGCGCCATATTACAGTTTTTTTAGTTTGTACTTAGAAGAACACCACTATAGCCGAAGCACGATTGGTTTGTTGTGGTCATTGGGCGTATTAGCGGAAGTCATTGCTTTTACCCAAACCCATCGTTTATTAGCCAAGTTTTCAGAGTTACAACTGATTATGGCTTGTTTGTTATTAGCAGCGGTACGTTGGCTGGTTATTGCCGTGGCAGTGGATGTACCGTGGTTATTGTGGACAGTACAAACCTTTCATGCCTTTAGTTTTGCGGTGTTTCATGCGGTGGCGATGCAGTTTATTTTTAGGGAGTTTGATGCAGGCCAACAAGGGCAAGGGCAAGCGGTTTATAGTGCCTTATGGGGCTTGGGTGTGGCGATAGGTTCATGGTTGACAGGCATGGTTTGGGTAGCGTGGGGCGCAACATGGGTTTATAGCATCGCTGCTGGGGTTTGTGTGTTTGCTGCGCTGATCATGCTACATATTTGGTTGAATGATCATAGTTTAAAACTATGAAAAATTAAAATTTATATTATTGGTTTAATAGATTTTCCTTCTCTATTATTAAAACTGACCCTGTTAAGCGAACAAATAAGCGATAACTGCGTAAGCTCTATAAAGAAGGAAAAAATCATGACTACCGAATCTAAATGTCCCTTTGCAGCAATGCACAATAAAAGTAGCACAGTCGGTGCACGTTCTAATCGTGACTGGTGGCCAAAACAATTAAATTTGGCCATTTTACATCAACATAGTCCTGCCTCTAATCCCATGGATGCCGACTTTGATTATGCTGAAGCCTTTAAAAAACTAGATTATTCTGCTTTAAAACAAGACCTTAAAAACCTGATGACCGACTCCCAAGAATGGTGGCCAGCCGATTGGGGACATTATGGTGGTTTGTTTATTCGCATGGCATGGCACAGCGCAGGTACGTATCGCACGGCTGATGGTCGTGGTGGTGGCGGTACAGGCAATCAACGTTTTGCACCTGTGAATAGTTGGCCTGATAACGGTAATTTAGATAAAGCCCGACGTTTACTTTGGCCAATTAAACAAAAATATGGCAATCAAATTTCTTGGGCAGATTTAATGATTTTGGCAGGCAATGTTGCCTTAGAATCGATGGGCTTTAAAACCTTTGGTTTCGGTGGTGGCCGTGTGGATATTTGGCAGCCCGAAGAAGATATTTATTGGGGTAATGAAGACACTTGGTTAGGTGATAAACGTTATACAGGTGAGCGTCAATTAGATAATCCCTTAGCAGCTGTGCAAATGGGGTTAATTTATGTTAATCCCGAAGGGCCAAATGGTAATCCTGATCCTGTCGCTTCGGGCAGAGATGTGCGTGAAACCTTTGGCCGTATGGCAATGAATGATGAAGAAACGGTGGCTTTGGTCGCTGGTGGTCACACCTTTGGTAAAGCGCATGGTGCAGGCGACCCCAAATTAGTGGGTGCAGAACCTGAAGGAGCAGCGATTGAAGAGCAAGGTTTAGGTTGGATTAATCAGTTTGGCTCAGGCAAAGGCGTACACACCACAACTAGTGGTATAGAAGGTGCGTGGAAACCCAATCCAACGACATGGGATAACGGCTATTTTGAGATGTTGTTTGGTTATGAATGGGAGTTAACGAAAAGTCCAGCAGGTGCACATCAATGGGTGGCCAAAGATTGTAAGCCTGAACATATGATTCCAGATGCTCATGATCCCAGTAAAAAACATCCACCAATGATGACTACGGCAGATTTATCTTTACGTTTTGACCCAGCCTATGAACAGATTTCGCGGCGTTTTCTGCAAGACCCTAAAGCCTTTGCCGATGCCTTTGCGCGTGCATGGTTTAAATTAACCCATCGTGATATGGGGCCAAAAGCTTTGTATTTGGGCAAAGAAGTCCCTGCTGAAGATTTAATTTGGCAAGACCCGATTCCTGCTGCTGATTATGCACTGATTGATGAGCAAGACATTGCCAACTTAAAGGCCGCAATTTTGGCATCTAGTTTAACTGTCGCTGAATTAGTGTCTACAGCGTGGGCATCTGCTTCCACTTTCCGTGGCTCAGATAAACGTGGTGGTGCTAATGGTGCGCGTATTCGTTTAGCCCCACAAAAAGATTGGGCGGTTAATCAACCTGCACAGCTCGCTAAAGTATTAGCCGTTTATCAAGAAATTCAGCAGCAATTTAATCAAACCCAAACGACAGGCAAAAAAGTCTCATTAGCGGATTTGATTGTGTTGGGAGGTAATGCTGGCGTTGAACAGGCCGCAAAGGCCGCAGGTCATGCTGTGACAGTGCCGTTTAATGCAGGCCGAACCGATGCTAGCCAAGCACAAACTGATGTTGAATCTTTTGCTGTATTAGAGCCACAGGCTGATGGTTTTAGAAACTATCAAGCCAAAACCTTTAGTGTCGGTGCTGAGGAGTTATTAATTGATAAGGCGCAATTATTAACCTTGAGTGCGCCTGAAATGACGGTGTTGGTTGGTGGTTTGCGGGTCTTAGGGGCAAATTATAATGGCTCGGCAATGGGCGTGTTTAGTGCGCGACAAGGCCAATTAAGCAATGACTTTTTTGTCAATCTGTTGGACATGGCCACGGTTTGGCGACCAACATCCGAGCAAGCCGATGTATTTGAAGGGCGTGACCGCAAAACAGGGCAGGTTAAATATTTAGGTTCGCGCGTCGATTTGATTTTTGGTTCAAATTCGCAATTACGCGCCATTGCGGAGGTGTATGCCCAACAAGATAATCAAGCTAAGTTTGTCAAAGATTTTGTGGCGGCATGGACAAAAGTGATGAATTTAGACCGATTTGATCTTAATAAATAAACCAAAAATGGCAAAAGAATCTCCTCTCTGACGCGTGTTTTGGGAGGAGATTTTTATTTTTTAAAATTTAAACTATGATACTATGGGGGGTATATTGAACCGAGTAATTTACCATGAATAAGCCTGAAAATAAGCAACAAACAGAATTGTTAAAACGTCTTGCCCGTGTTGAAGGACAGATTCGTGGTATTCAAAAATTAATTCAACAACCTGATGCTGATTGTGAAAAGGTGTTGCAACAAATGACCGCTGCGCGTCGTGCTTTAGATAAGGCTTTTTTTGAGATGTTGGCGTGTGTGATTGAAACTAATGTTTTAGATGAGCAACAAGGCGATGCTGCCCAACGGATGAGCGAAGTTAAAGAGTTATTGACGCGGTATGCGTGAGAAGTGTGGGTTTATGAAAGAAAAACCGTAGTGTCAAAACAAGACGTGTTTTGGTATAAGGAGCGTATAGCTAACCATAATTTGACACGATCATGATTACAGAAAGCCTTATCCACCACTGTACCCGCTGCCATTCAACCAACATATTCAAGAACGGCCACAACAAAAGTGGCAATGCACAATTCAAATGTAAAGACTGTGGTCGTTCAAGTGTGCTTAAACCCACCGTTAAATACACTGAAACACAAAAAGAGTTGATCATCAAAACGTATTTTGAACGTGGTAGTCTGCGCGGAATGCGTCGTCTATTTGGTGTTGCACCCACAACCCTCACCACATGGATAAAAAAAGCCAGCAATCCGATTCTGACCACGTTGCTCCCAGTGATCTGCCCTTAGAATAACGGACACCTCTAACATGACGAGAGTTTACTCTCTTTTAAGGGTGTCCGTTATTCTAAGGGGCTTTGTTGCACAAATTACTGTTTAGGCATAAGTTGCCCTTAGCCCCAACTACATTAAAAGACACGTTTAGTCACTGGCGTACCCAGATGAGTGAAACGGTTTAAAATAGCGACACGCACTTGTAACTCTGTAACCTGACGATCAAAGTCCCTAGCCATAACACGCTCACCCAATAATTTAA
>NZ_CALETI010000116.1 GCF_937920075.1 uncultured Agitococcus sp. | reverse complement strand
ACAGCGTTTTATCATCTATGCCGATATATGCAGCAACTTCTTTAATAGGCACACCATAAGAACGCAAAGCGATAATTTCTGCTCTCGTTTTTTCTGTTGGTTGGTGCAATGGTTTTGACATATTAGTCCTCTCTAATAATTTTAGGGACTGCATTTTTCCAGTGCACCTCGTGGTGTATCCTTAAATGGGTATCGCCCATGCTTGCGATTTTAACGCAACTCGGCGCGGCCATGACCGAATAAAAAGACTTGGTGTATGTGCCAAGCTCTAAATATATCTCAGTCAGTCCACCCGCATTGGTTTGTGTTTCTTTTTGCACAACGCTATTCATCAGCGATGTTAAAATAATTTGCCCTCGCTGGCCTTCGGTCACGCTGCTGGTTAAGTCCTCATTGATTGTGCCTTTAAACTCAATCGGCTTGTCTGCGCTAAAAAAATAAAGATTCATCATTTTTCGACTGACCTTAAATCCGTTTTTCACCTTGCTATTATCTTTCCCGCCGATATAATCTCCACCCTGTGCAAAGCAAACAGTGTCAACGCCTGATGTCTTTAAAAAGTTGACGTATGCTGCAAAAACCCCATCAGCATTTTTGATCTTTTTAGCATAATACCCTCCGTCTGCTGTAATGCGATATTCTAACGCTGTATAATCATCATCAGCAACAATAAAAAACTTTAAGCCTAGTTTTTTTGCTGCGTCCCACATAGCGTTTCTTGCATATACAACACAGGCTTTATTTCCAAAATTATCCATTTTGTCAAACTTTCCAATGTATTCATCTTTGCTAAATACTATAACTTTATCGCCATATTTTTCTTTGTATTGCTCTAGCTGTTTATCTTCATCATCGCATAATAAATAAATGTCGCCTGTATATCCTGATTTTCTAAGGCTGTCTATTGTAAAAACTCTATCATATCTACCATGCGTGGGGATTATAACGGCATAATCTAGTAGCTTATTCATTCTCAGATTCCCCGCTTAATCTCATAAGCTCTTTTGTCAGTTTTACGTACCCATTTTCTATTGCTTTGTTGTAATCAATAATAACGAGTGCTGACTCTTCCATTAAAGACTTAATATCTGCGTCTTGGCGTGCGTAAAACTCTGCTATTTTTTCATAATTAAAAACAGTGTGCCGCGTGGCTGCCGCCATTAAAAAGCCTTTTACATCATCGGGCATATTTGTTTTTAATATTTTTTCTACTAAATTTCCTGTTTTATCATTATTATATAATTCTTGAATTGTTGGATTTTCGCCTTTTATCTCATAAATAGGAGTCTCAAGTTTTGCAGTGTATTTATCTTCGTCCATCTTTCTTTCATCGCCAAAAACGCCACTATCTATATCTTCAATCTGGCCTAATTCAAAACCAGTTAGCTCCAAATTAAAACCATTATCTGCAAGTTCTGCAAACTCTACACGAAGCATTTCCTCGTCCCACCCTGCATCTAAAGCAAGACGGTTATCAGCAATAATATAAGCGCGTTTTTGTGATTCGCTTAAATGGCTAATTTGTAGCACTGGTACTTCTTTCAAACCTAACTTTTGAGCGGCCATAACGCGGCCATGACCTGCAATGATGCCGTTGTCTTTATCAATCAAAACAGGACTAAGAAAACCAAACTCTTTAATGCTTGACGCGATTTTATTTACCTGTACATCGCTATGAGTTCGGCTGTTTCGCGCATAAGGAATTAAATCTGATACTAAAACGGTTTTATAGTTCGGATTATCTGCACTCATATCATCACCCCAAACCTTTAACGAAAACCCACAACAATAAAAACGGAAAGCTGACCATTGACAAAAGCGTATAAATCACAAAATAATTAGGCTTCATTTTTTGCGCCATTCACTGAATGACTGTTTAAGTTTTGGCAACGCAATAATTATCTGTATAACTGTATAAAGAATCGTTG
>NZ_CALETI010000115.1 GCF_937920075.1 uncultured Agitococcus sp. | reverse complement strand
CGCAAGAAGCTGTTGCAGGGCGTGAGCCTAGTTATACCGAGATGTTACAGATTGGTTTTAAAAATGCAATGTTGGCTAAAGATGCAGAAAGCGCGTTTAAATATGCGGCGGCAATCAAGCAACAACAACAAGCGGATAGAGAGTTAAACGCACCAATCGGAAATCCTTATCCTGTTTATGACACACAAGGTAATTTTGTCGGCACTCGAATAATGACAAAAACTGGACAAGAAGTACCATTTGGCCAACAAGGAACAACTACGGTTAAGCCTGATGTTTTAACGCAAAAAGATAAAGTTTTGCAAGACTTTCAAGAGCGCAAACTTAGAGCGGAACAAGACAGGGCTGCAAAAGAATTGGCATTAAAAGAGCGTGAGCTTACATTAAAGCCTGACCCAGTACAAAAAGCGATAGAAATAGAAATAGGCAAAGAAAAGGTTAAAACAGAAAGCACAGCACAAGCAGCACGGCGTGAGAAGTTGGCAAATGCTAATGATGGCCTACCTTTGATTGATAACTATATTAATGCTTTGAAAGAATCGCCACAAACTGGTGCGGGTGAGACTTACGAAAAAGTAATGGGTTATGTTGGTTTAGGCAGTCAAAAACAACAAGCGGCAATGGCAAAAGCCAAACAAGCAGGCGAAGCCTTGTTAACTTTTGCACAAAAACAACCAGGGCCATCTACTGATAGAGATGTAGCAAGTTATCGAGCGCAAATGGGTGTTGTTACTGATTCATCTTTACCTGCCAAAGCTAGAATTGCCGCAGCCGAACAAGCTAAGACTTTGCTATTAAAAATACAGGCGAAGTATGGAAACTATCAAGATGGCGGCCAAAATCAACAACAAACTAATCAAACAGGTGGTTGGAAGATTGAGAGGGTTAAATAATGGCTACTTTTGATATAACATCACCTACTGGCGAAAAGTACAGAATCACTGCACCTGATAACGCAACAGAAGCAGAGATTATGCAATATGCACAAGCTAACTTTGGAAAAGGCGAGCAGACGGCACAACCAATCCAAGCTCCTAAAATCAACAAAGACGAAGCAAGAGGCCGCGCATTACCGTCCCCTGCTCAAGGTTTTATCAATGCTGTTAGCCAAGCTCCGTTAGGTTTTGGTGATGAAATTTATGGGGCGTTAGGCGGTTTAGGTGCGTTAGTTAATAACGCTTATGGTGCAATGGGTGGCAATGTAAAACCTGTTGGGATTAAAGACGCTTACTTAGAGAACCGTGATTTAATTAGAGGCGCACAAAAACAATATAGCGAAGATTACCCGACTACAGCAATGGTTACAGGCATGATGGCAGGTGCACCATTGATGGCCGTCAATCCGTTAAAGTTTGGGGCATTACCACAGGCCACAAGCAAAGTACAAGCGGCATTTAACGCTGCTAAGTTAGCAGGTCAAGCTGGTGCAACGGGTGCGGTGTTTGGTGGTGCTTATGGTGCAGGCACTAGCGAGGGCGAAGATGCAAGCACAGTGGCAGGCGATACGTTAAAGGGTGGCGGTGTTGGCCTTGCGACTGGTTTAATTGCACAGCCTGTTTTATCTGCGGTTGGTGGCTTAGGCAAAAACGCGGCTATTAGAATGTTTGGCGATGTGCGAAATACAGGCGGCATAAATCAAGGTGGCCAAGTGGGGGCAATTGACCCTATTGGTGCGTTATCTGACAAGTCAAAAGAATGGATTAGACGACAAGGTGATGCAAAAATAGCGGAGGCCATCGCGCAAACTGGACGAGCTAGAAGTAAAAACATTAGACTTATGCCGAATGGTGATGAGATACCATACTCCGCGACTTTAGCAAACAAAGTCGATAAAATGCCAGTCGGTACACCAATGGCCGCGTTAAGTGGTCAAAAGTCTAACGAGTTACGCTCACTTGATGCGGTCAGCTTGCTAAGTGGTCGTACGGCGCCTGCGGTTGCTGACGTGCAAGGGCGATTAACAGAGACGGCAGGCAAGCGTTTTTTAACTTATGCCGACAAGATTTTAGGCGGTGGTAAACCTGATTTTAATAAATCTATTGCTGCTTTAAATACGAAAGCAACAGTAGAGTCAAAGCCGTTTTATCAGGTGCTTGATACTGTAAAAGTGCCAATTGATGATGAAGTTAGAAACCTTGTTACACGGGCAAATGCCTTTGTAAAAGAGGCTAATTCTATTTCTCAAATCAAAGGCGATAGCTTTGCAGATATTCGACAATTAGTAAAACCGAACAGTGGTGCAACCGAAGTCCCGTTAATGCGTTTAGAGTTGCTTAAACGCGCTATGAATGATGCAGAGGAAACACTAAAACGAAGTGGGGGCAATTATAAAGCGTTAGAAGTTGGAAACCTAAGACGCGATTTAATGGCCAAGCTAGAATCTGCATCACCCGTTACGCCACAAGGCGAGTCAATCTATCGTTTAGCGAATCAAAAATTTGCAGAACCAAAACAACTAATTGATGCGGTTGAGGAAGGCTCGAAATTGTTTAAGCGTAATCACATGGATATACGCGACTACAAAGCGACACTTAATGACCCACAAAAACAGGCTTATGAAATAGGTGTTTTTCGTGCGCTTGAAGAAAAAATGGGTACACCGTCAGGGCGTAACTTTTTAAGCGAGATAAGCAAAGACCGTAACGCAAGCAAAGTATTGCTCGAGGCAATGGGTAAAGAAAGGTTTAGGCAATTTGCAGGAATAATGAAAGGTGAAAAAGCACTTAAAAGCATTTACACCGTCAACACAGGCAGCCAAACAGCGCAACGTGAGGCCGCATTATCTGAGCTTGGCCTTGACCCACTCAAAGATGCAGGCGAGAGCGCTGCTATGTTAATGTCGGGTAGTCCAGTGGGCGCGATGGGTAAAGCCGCTCAAGCATGGAATAAAATAAGTACACCTGAGCAAGTGCGCGATTACATGGGTGCGCGTTATTTGCAAAGCGGCAAACAGGCTCAAGATTATTTAAAAACGCTTGGCGACTTAATTAAACAGATTGAAACATCAAAAAGTCAATCGGCAGTTCGTAAAGGTACGCTTGGCGGCTTAGGTTACGGCAACTCACCAAAGGACAACCAATAATGTCATACTCACTATCACCAAACGTCAAAGCACGTTTTTTTATCACTGGC
>NZ_CALETI010000114.1 GCF_937920075.1 uncultured Agitococcus sp. | reverse complement strand
GTAAAATATCAATCCATTCTAAATAATATTCAGGCGGCACATCACCGACATTAGTTCGCACCCCTAAATCACGTAGCACCATATCAACGGTCGCATAATCATTCGCTAAGGACGAGCGAACTAAACGTTTCATGTCATTGACAATGGTTGGCGTTAAACGTTTAACACAGCCAAAATCATACATAATCAAACTGCCATCAGGTCTAAAGGCAAAGTTACCGGGATGAGAGTCACAATGTAGCGCATGAAGGTGATAAAGCTCCTCACACAAGGTATGAAATAAGCGTTCACCAATTTCATTACGCACATGATGCGGATAATGTTTCGCGGTATTTAAACTATCGCCCGCTTCATAACTTAACGTTAACACCCGCTTACTCGAAAAATCATCAAAAACAGAAGGAATAATCAGCTTATCATCATTGGCGTGGAAGGCTTTAAATTCACGTAAATTAGCGGCCTCTTGTAAATAGTCTAATTCGGCATGGAGAGAGGTTCTAATTTCATCAAAGAGTTTTTCTTGTACTTCTTTGCTCAGCTTAATCACCCCTGCTAATTTGAGTGCCATGCGTAGGTGTTTTAAATCAGACTCACAACACTCTTCTACACCCGGATATTGCACTTTAACGATGACATCTTCGCCTGTCGGCAATTTGGCTTTGTGTACTTGACCAATAGACGCCGCAGCAAATGGTGTTTCATCAAATTCGGCAAATTTTTCGTGTGGTTTTGCGCCCAGCTCATGCAAAATTTGTTGTTCAATCACGCTAAAAGGCATGGGCGGTGCTTCTTTTTGCAATTTAGTCATTGCAGCAGCAATTTCGGGCGGAAAGATGTCTTGATATTGTGAGGCAATTTGCCCGACCTTCATGACCGCACCTTTCATCTCCCCAAGGGTATTGGCAATTTGTTTGCCAATTTCATGATACATTTCACTACGGGCTTCGGCTTTTTGTTCGGGTGAGCCAACAAGGCTTTTGACCGAATTACTCATGACTTTCCCTGTAATACTTGCTGTCATGCCAGCTAAACGCATAAAACGTTTGGTGGGGGTTGTGGCATGTTTATTATTATCACTCATGCTAACGCATCCTAAACATATAAGGTATAAAGCTTATCCTAAAGTTATACTTGTTATTGTCAACCTGTCATTTGTCATCTTACTTACGATTTGTTGCTGTCATCATTTTGTCATATTTTAGTCATATAACTAATAGCAACTTAAATAACAAAAAAACAAGGCTAAAAGCGTGAGTCTTGAAGGAGAATAAAAATGATCTGGTTTCTTTTAATTGTCATGTTTATTGTGATTGTCAGTTATTTGAATTGGCAACAAAAAATAAAACGCATGGATGTGATTAAACGTTTAGTATTTGATGCCTCTATTCAACGTCGAGTTGCCGAAACTTATCCCCATTTAACGCCTACACAAGTAAAAGAAGTCTTAGAAGGCTTAAGAGATTATTTTTATTGTGTGTTAATGATACGTGGTAAAGGTATGTTGAGTATGCCTTCACAAGCAGTTGATGAAGCATGGCATGCCTTTATCTTATCAACCAAAGCCTATGAAAGTTTCTGTCAGCGAGCCTTTGGTAAGTTTTTACATCATCATCCTGCTGAAACGATGCAGACACGAACTCAAGCCACGATTGGCATTAAACGAACATGGAATTTGGCGTGTCGCCATGAGCAAATTAATCCTGCTTTGCCATCACGATTACCTAGATTATTTGCTTTAGATGCGATGTTAATGATTCCGAGTGGATTTGTTTATAGTTTAAATTGTATGGCGGCTAATAACCCAAGTGATAGCAGTTATTGTGCCAGTGATATTGGTGGCGGCTGTGGGGGAGGATGTAGCTGTAGTGGTGGTGATAGTAGCGATGGTGGAGGTTGCGGGGGTGGCTGTGGCGGAGGGGATTAGATCTAGTGCAAAACGCGTCCTTGCGTTTTAAAACCTTACCAAGTCAATGCACCACCAACCTGATACTCAGTCACTCGCGTTTCAAAGAAATTTTTCTCTTTACGCAAGTCCATAATCTCACTCATCCACGGGAATGGATTTTTAACACCAGCAAACTGCTCGGGTAAACCTAATTGGGTTAAACGGCGATTAGCAATAAACTGTAAATATTCTTCCATCATCGCCGCATTCATGCCCAATACGCCACGCGGCATCGTGTCACGCGCATATTCAATTTCTAATTGAGTGCCTTCTAAAATCATTTGAATGACTTCTTGTTGGAAAGCAGCCGTCCACAAATGTGGATTTTCAATTTTGATTTGGTTGATAACATCAATACCAAAGTTTAAGTGCATCGATTCATCACGCAAAATGTATTGGAATTGCTCAGCAACACCTGTCATTTTGTTGCGGCGACCCATACTTAAAATTTGGGTAAAACCACAATAGAAGAAAATGCCTTCGGTCACGCCATAAAAACCAATTAAATTGCGTAACAATTCTTGGTCGGCTTCGGCTGTACCTGTTTTAAAGTTTGGATTAGATAAAGCATGAGTATGGCTAATGCTCCATGCGGCTTTTTTGGCTACGGACGGCACTTCACGATACATATTAAACACTTCGCCTTCATCCATGCCCAACGATTGAATACAGTATTGGTAGGCGTGAGTGTGAATCGCTTCTTCAAAGGCTTGACGCAATAAATATTGGCGGCATTCTGGGTTGGTAATTAAACGGTAAACCGCTAAAACCAAGTTATTTGCCACTAAGCTATCCGCTGTCGAAAAATAACCCAAAGAACGCATGACGATTAAACGCTCGTCATCGGTTAAACCTTCGGGATTTTTCCACAAAGCGATGTCTTTGGTCATGTTAATTTCTTGTGGCATCCAGTGGTTTGCACAACCATCTAAATATTTTTGCCATGCCCAATCGTACTTAAACGGCACGAGTTGGTTAAGGTCGGCCTTGCAGTTAATCATGCGCTTATCGTCAACTTGGATACGCGCTGCGCCCATTTCTAAATCTTCTAGGCCAGCCGCCACATCTAAATTGGCAAGAGCTGCGTTTGCTCGGTCAAGGGCAGCTGTGGTTGTGATGGGCTGAGCTGGTGCCATTGCTGGCGACGGAGTAGTTGGCTTCTGCGAAACTGTTTGTGCAGGAGCTGCTGGCGTTGCAGGTGCTTTAGCCTTAGGCTTTTCTTCGGCATAAAAATCATCCCAATTTAACATGGTGGTTCTCTCTTAAAATAGCGTAACAAGTTTGGTGTAGCTGGCCAATGTTTCATCATGTGTAAGCAGTGGCAAAGATTCTGTGATGCTTTGAGCGATTAACATTCGGTCAAATGGGTCACGATGAATCAACGGCAACGTGAGCAAAGTTTGACCATGTTGTGGTGTAATTGTCAAAAAGTCCAAATTCATTTTTTTAGCAATCGTGAGCAGGTCGGCATAATCATAAGACGATTTACCAATGTTGATTTTAATGGCAATTTCCCACCACGAAGCCATACTTAGATACAATTGCTCCGCAGCCATGATGTGTTTTTCGGCGGCTTTGAGGCGCAAATCATCAGAAGCCATCCATAAAAACGTATGGGTATCTAACAAAAAAGCCTTAGACATTTTTATATTTGCCTTCAAACGCATCAATTAAGTCATCAGGCAGTGGTTCATCAAAACCATCCAATTGCATCTTGTTTTTGAGTAAACCTATTGGCCATTTACCAACCATACGACTTTCAACTGTTGGTGTAGACGTACTGTATTTAACAGGCAAAATTTGAGCAATAGGTTGACCATTCTTGGTTAGAGTAACGATTTCTCCATGCTCAATTTGGTCTATCAATAATGCAGATAATTCAATCGAGCTAGAGGGGGTAACAGGTAGAGTAATCATGTGATCCTCGCATACAACAGATAAGACTAAGATGGTATTAAAAACATCTTAGTCTTTATAACGGCTTACTGACAAGCTTCACAATCAGGATTATCAATACTACAAGCTAATGGTACGGGTGCAGCTTCTACAAAAGCAGACTCTTCATGTACGACTTGTACTTGTGCTTTAACTGCATTTAATGCGCCATCACTAATGGTCGATTTTTCGGCAGCCGTTGCACCAATCGCACGCAGGTAATAAGTGGTTTTTAAGCCACGATACCAAGCCATACGATAAGTCACATCCAACTTTTTGCCCGATGCGTGGCTAATGTACAAGTTTAAGGATTGGGCTTGGTCAATCCATTTTTGACGACGGCTCGCCGATTCCACCATCCAACGTGGTTCAACTTCAAAGGCTGTGGCAAATAAGGCTTTTAAGTCTTCTGGAATACGCTCAATATTTTGTACCGAACCATCATAGTATTTTAAGTCATTAACCATGACAGGGTCCCACAAACCGCGCTCTTTTAAGGCATTGACCAAATAAGGGTTAACCACCGTAAATTCGCCCGATAAGTTCGACTTAACATACAAGTTTTGATAAGTTGGCTCAATAGATTGTGCCACACCACAAATATTAGAAATGGTGGCGGTAGGTGCAATCGCCATCACGTTGGAGTTACGCATACCTTGAGTTTGTACTTTGGTGCGTAAACTTGCCCAATCTAAAGTTTGACTGGTATCCACTTGAATATAACGTTCGCCACGCGCTTCAATGACTTTGCTTAACGAGTCGATAGGTAATATGCCTTGACTCCATAAAGAACCGTCAAAGGTACTATAGCTACCACGCTCTTTGGCTAATTCCGAAGAAGCGGCAATGGCAAAATAACTAATCACTTCCATCGACTTATCAGCAAAGGCAACTGCCGCATCAGAAGAATAGGGCGTATTTAAGATATACAAGGCATCTTGAAAGCCCATAATGCCTAAACCGACAGGACGATGACGCAAGTTAGAATTTTTGGCTTGTGGTACGGCATAGTAGTTAATGTCGATAACGTTATCGAGCATACGCACGGCGGTTTTAACGGTGCGTTCTAGTTTGGCCACATCTAAACCATTGGCGGTAACATGGTTAACAAGGTTAATAGAACCTAAATTACACACGGCAATTTCGTCTTGACTGGTATTGAGCGTAATCTCGGTATTTTTAGTAATTAAGCCATTGACTGTCCAAGCATGGGTATCAGAATCGACCATTAGGCAATACGCATCTTCATGAGGTAATTCAATAAGCCCTGTAAAAGTAGCGTATAGTTTTTGTTGATAACCTTGCTTGGATAAATTAGCTAAATACTGTTTAGCCGCTTCTGAAGATTTACTTGCAGCAAATTGAGTGACTTCTTCGGCTATTTTGCAACCTTGAATAGACGTTATCAATAAACGATATAAGGGTTTAGACCAGTATTCTTTTTGACCTCCCTTACCATCAGGCATAGATTTTAGCTCATGGTCACGCATTTGGTTAATAGAACTTTTTACACCAAAGTTAGCCCAAAGAATTTGTAGCTCTTTGATAAACTTTAAACTTGTTGAGGCAAGAGCTAAGGTAGTGACTTCGTGACTACTGACAATATTGCCGTCTGCTTGATATAAGCCGCGCAAGTAGGCAGATACTGTCTCACGATTACCTTTCCATACCAAGTCTGGTACTTCTAATTTGTTGTCTGCGCTAAAACCGTACTCTTTAAGTAAACGAAATAAAGGAGCAGAGCTTAGGCGTGCGCGGTGTAATTCGTTATTAATCGCAAATATGGGGGTATTGGTTGATGTGGTGCGTAAAACAGTATTCCCTTCCAATAAATAATGAACAGTTTGCTCAATAGGTTGTAAATGTTGGAAATCATTTTGCCAAACATCGACATAAACTTTACCGTTTTGACGATCAAATGTCCCATCACCTGCAATCAAGCCCATTAAGTAACTTAATTCGGGATGATTTTGCTCTCCCCATAAGCCTTCCAATTGTTGAATAAGTAGCTTGTCATTAGGTTGTAAATGTTGTGCTTCAATCCAGCCTGTGTCTTTGACCCAAACTTTATGGTCGGGTGTTACCTTATGGGTATAACCTTCACTGGTTTGTATTTCAACCATAGGGGCATTAGGACGGGGCAATAGCATTTCAGAGGCATGATAAATACCGTCTAAACCAACGACTTTATTGTTACCACCTAACTTATAAAGTTCACCAATCGTCAACATCCCTCTGTCAGTGACAACACGTTGGTCAGCAGCAATACAGCATAAATTAGATGAATGTACTACCCCCACGTGTTGTTGTGGTGAACGTAAGTTACACACGTCTTTGAAAGTAATCCACGGATGACCAGTTTCAAACAACATGGATAACATTTTGCGCCATAAATCGGCTGCTTTAATTTTCTTAAATAAGCGCATTTGACCGTTTGCAGCCATTTGCTCATATTCGTTATAACGTTGTGTAAACGCTTGGCCATACAAATCGTGTAAATCGGGTACATCAGAAGGAGAGAATAATGTCCAATCACCATCATCAAATACACGTTGCATAAACAAGTCAGGTACCCAGTTAGCGGTATTCATGTCGTGGGTACGGCGGCGGTCATCACCAGTGTTTTTACGCAATTCTAAAAATTCTTCAATGTCTAAATGCCATGTTTCGAGGTAAGCACAGACAGCTCCCTTACGTTTGCCGCCATTCGATACAGCACCAACGACAGTATTATAACTGTGGTCTCCTTCTACTTTTAAATCAAAAACAAAAGGAACAGGTGTGATAGGTTTGATGTCTTGAATACGAGTAAACAAAGAACCTTTTGATTCAAACCAAAATTGCTTTTTAGCAACCCGATAATTGAAATACTCTGCAAAGTCGGGAACAGAAGGTATTCTCAAATCATATGATTTAGTTAAACCCGAAAACTTAATTTTACTGCCATCTGCACGAGTCCCTTCATGTTGATTATCACGCTCACGATATGAGGCGGATGACGGAATACCTAGACGTAATAATAAATAGCGCATTCCCTCTATGAGAGCATGGGAAGTATTAGAGAAGTTTAATAATAAGCCACCAGACACACTACCATCGGATTCTAATAATCCTCTAACTAATGCTTTGGTTTGTGATTTAGGTAAATGTAAGAAGCGAGGTGCAATATATTTTTCGTTATTAGAATTATAAAAATCCTCTTTTGTAAAAGGCAATGGTTGATTATTACCACCAACAAATTGACCTGTTGTTGCACAACGCAAAAGCCCTTTGCCTAGAGACCATTTAATTTGTTGATATGTTTCATCTCGTTTAGAAATCCAATAATGAATACTATGTTTTTGTAAGTATTCCTCAATAAATATC
>NZ_CALETI010000113.1 GCF_937920075.1 uncultured Agitococcus sp. | reverse complement strand
AATACCTGTTTAGCACTATCCAAAGAATTGGCAGGTAAAGTCACTTCTAAGCGTTGATTTGCTTCTTGTACGCTAGGGTTTGTGCCTTCTACCACTGCTGTCCAATTACCTGCGGTTACACCATTGATATTGTCGTTGAAGTCGTCTTGGAAAACAGCGGGAGTAGAGTCAACGCACTTGCCGTTTTGTTCTATTTGACCAGTTGGACAAACTAGGGGTTTAACACTAACCGTTGTCGAAACAGTCGTAATCTCCGCACCTGTACCATCTTTTAATGTAGCCGAAACCAGTACATCACCCACCGTGTTAAACACATGGCTAATGGCATCGGTCAAACTATTTACTACTGATTTGATGTATGTGGTGGTGGCGTGTGCCAAATCTGTGACCATTTCTACGGCATCAGCACCAAATTGCCAAATGACAGCTTTGGCCTTGCTGATTATATTTTGAATGCTAAATTGTACGCTTTCGCCAATTTCGGGTGTAGTTGAACTAGCCACAATTTGACTCAACCAAACACACTTGTTGTCTTTAAGGGTATAACCTTCATTACAAGAGGTGCGGTCTGCCACTAAGGGGTCTGTGCCTTGTAGCCACTCAGTGAGGTTGCTTGCGCCGTCTTGGTCGCTGTCTGTTGTGGCAATTTGTTGGCCATCACCTGTGAGTTGATAGCGTTGCTCCCAATAGTCCATGATGTTATTTTGGTTGTCATCGGTGACAGTAACGGTGATGTCAGGTGCAACTTGTCTCGCCCAACTGCCCATCACACTGTTACCTGCGGCGCGTAAGGTGTATGTGCCTACTTTATCAAACTCAATCCAAAAATTGCGCGTGGCTAATAGCCCATTGCGAGTGGTATCGTTGGCATCACCCGAATCTATCCAGCTATAGCCTGTATTATTGATGGCAATGGCTTTAGGAGCTTGCCAGTTATCAAACGGCAAAAAGGCTTCAGGACCAAAGGGAACAATAAAACGTCTAAACGGACTTTGCACATCGGTAGATTTGGCGGCAACTAACACGGTGCGTGTGTTTTTGTTTAAGGTTTTGGTGGTATCTAAACTGGCCTCTAATTTGGGAATATCCATAAAGGTTGTGGAGTTAATCATCGTGACTTTTTGAAAAGTCGTATAATCATCAAATTTTGCCTCTTTATTGGGATAAACCAGTGTCCACTTAAACACCTTAATCGGACGATTATCTAGCCCTTCAATCGCGCCATAAAAATAGGCATCCATTTGCCCTTTTAATGACATTTCGGTGAGCCAATAGTCGGCATCTTGGGTTTGTTCAGCATTGACTAAATCGGCTTTATAATAGACTTTGCCTTCTACTCCTGCAGTGGCGGTCAAAAAGGGTCGCACTGCCATACGCGCCGTAGGATACTGAAGTACCTTGACGGTTAATTGCGGCACTAAGGCGACATTGACAATGGCTTTGGCGTTGGCTTCGCCTTGAACTTCTACGGTAAAACGCGGTTTTTGCTTAGACACGGTTTTCCAGCCTTCGGCATCACTGTAGTGAATACCGTAAGACAACTCATCAAAGCCCATATCCAGCTTTTGTGAGGCGGTCATTGCGCCTGTGACT
>NZ_CALETI010000112.1 GCF_937920075.1 uncultured Agitococcus sp. | reverse complement strand
CATCGACACCTGCTTGTTGAGCATCCGCCGCAAAAGCCTCATAACCAATAATTTCTAAAGGATTCAAATAACCCATTAACACAATCGGTGTTTGTTGGTTGCTTTGGCGAAACTCTTTGACCATCGTCAACACATCATGGCTGCTAGTATTATGCACCAATGCACGTTCATGAGCTTTAGTAATCGTTGGACCATCGGCCATTGGATCAGAAAATGGTACACCTAATTCGATAATATCTGCACCACCTGCTACCAAAGCGTGCATCATACTCACTGTATAACGCGGATGTGGATCACCTGCGGTAATATAAGGAATTAAGGCGGCACGTTGTTGCGTTTTTAAATTTGCAAAACAAGAAGCTATTCTGGACATAATAAATATCTTTAATCAATAAATTTTAAGCGTTGTTAAATAGTGACTGCGCCTTTGAAAACATATAATCGGACTGAAGCATTTGGGTGAAATGCCTCCATCTTTCACTACATTATTTCAATACCATCTAACTTGGCAACCGTAAACAAATCTTTGTCACCCCGTCCCGACAAATTACAAATAATAATTTTATCAGCACTGAGTGTTGGTGCGAGTTTATGGGCATACGCAAGGGCATGACTTGATTCTAGGGCAGGAATAATACCCTCGGTACGAGTGACATGACGGAAAGCATTGAGTGCTTCATCATCGGTAATTGCCACATAATTAACCCGACCAATATCTTTTAACCAACTATGCTCTGGGCCAACACCAGGGTAATCAAGTCCTGCGGATACAGAGTGGGTTTCAATAATTTGACCATTGGGGTCGGTCATTAAATACGTACGATTACCGTGTAATACGCCTATTTTACCTGCATTTAGCGGTGCTGAATGACGCGCGGTATTAATGCCATCACCTGCCGCTTCAACACCATACATAGCCACTGTTTCATCTTCAAGAAAAGGATGAAATAAACCAATGGCATTAGAGCCGCCACCCACACAAGCGACTAAAGCATCAGGCAAACGGCCTGTTTGTGCTAAACATTGTTGACGAGCTTCACGACCAATAATAGATTGAAAATCACGCACCATCATGGGATAAGGATGTGGGCCAGCCACCGTACCAATGGCATAATAGGTATTATCAACATTCGTTACCCAGTCACGCATCGCTTCGTTAAGGGCATCTTTTAGCGTTTTTGAGCCAGAAGTAACAGGCACAACGGTTGCACCTAATAATTTCATACGATAAACATTAGGTGCTTGACGTTTAACATCTTCTTCACCCATATATACCACACATTCCATGCCTAAACGTGCGGCAATAGTAGCGGTTGCTACGCCATGTTGTCCTGCACCTGTTTCGGCAATAATACGGGTTTTGCCTGAATGCTTGGCCAATAATGCTTGGCCAATGGTGTTATTCACTTTATGTGCGCCTGTATGGTTTAAATCTTCACGCTTTAAATAAATTTGCGCACCACCTAATTCCCGACTCCAACGCTCGGCATGATACAACGGCGAAGGACGACCGACATAAAATGCTAAATCTTTATCAAAATCGGCTCTAAATTGCGGGTCATCTTTGAGTCGTGCATAAAGTTTTTCTAAGTCCAACAGCGCGGCCATTAAGGTTTCGGACACAAAACGGCCACCGTGTACGCCAAAATGACCACGCGCATCAGGAAAATTTTTAAAGTTAATTGCCGTCATGCTGCATTCACTCCTGCCATAAAGGCTTGTAATAAGGTAAATTCTTTAATGCCTTTGCCACTTTCTACACCACCACTAACATCAACCGCATAAGGCTGTGTGAGGTGAATGGCTTCGCTGACATTTTCGGGGGTTAAACCACCTGCTAAAATCAAAGGCTTGGTGCTTTGCGGCCAATGTCGCCAATCAAAACTTTCACCCGTTCCACCTTTTAATTGTGGATGCCATGCGTCTAATAAAATACCGCTTGCTTGAGGATATTCGGCAATTTGAGCGACAATATCGACATTCGGCTGCATACGCAGGGCTTTAATCCACGGTGTTGCAAATTGCTGACAATAGCTCTGTGGCTCATCACCATGAAATTGTAATAAGCTTAAAGGCACTTGTGCTAATACTTGTTGCACGTCTTCGGCAGGTGCATCAACAAACAAGCCCACTGTTGTGACAAAAGGCGGTAATTGTTGAATGATCGAACGTGCTTGTTCGATACTAACAGCGCGTGGACTGGGTTGATAAAACACAAAGCCCAAGGCATCAGCCCCTAGACGAATCGCATCTAAAGCATCAGATAGTCGGGTTATGCCACAAATTTTAACTCGGGTACGATATGACAAGGCTTATTCTTCACTCATATAACCTCAGTATTTATTCACTGAGGAACAAAAAATATTTTAGAATCGGCGATTGTAGCAAAGCGAGTAACAATTACTAGACCTTATCGTTAACTTGTTGGACGAATATGCAGTTAGATTTTTGGAGAACATTATGCTTTGGCTTAAAGCCTTTCATATTATTGCGGTGATTTGCTGGTTTGCGGGGCTGTTTTATTTGCCTCGATTGTTTGTTTATCATGCTCAAAGTACCGACAGCACCAGCATTGAACGCTTTAAAATTATGGAGCGTAAGCTGTATCGAGGCATTATGTGGCCTTCTATGGTATTAACTATTGTGTTTGGTGCAGCGATGATTATGAATGCACCTGATTATTATTTAAAACAAGGTTGGTTACATGCAAAATTAGCCCTAGTCACTCTATTGATTGTATATCACTTCTTTTGTGGTTATTACCGTGAGCAATTTGCCAATGATAACAATCAAAAAACGCATGTTTTTTATCGAGTGTTTAATGAGTTGCCTGTGCTGTTATTAATTGCGGTGGTGATTTTAGTGGTGGTTAAGCCGTTTTAATATCATCTCAATCTATTAACTAAACCCCCTAATTTCTTGGTAATGCCAGTCAGTTAAGCATTTTTTGTTGGTTTCGACTCCGCTCAACCAACGAAAAATGCACCCTGAGCGAAGTCGAAGGGTTATTTTTAAGGGGCAATTTTCTCTTAACTGACTGGTATTACTAATTTCTTGGGGGTTTTCTTTGTTAGAAGTTAGTACTGACTCAAAACTATTGTCCTTGTCTTAAATCAATAAACGGGGTTGCACCACCTGTCACTTGTGGCAATTTACCATCCCATTTTTCAATAGCACGTTGTTGCATTTCAATTTGACGTAATTTAATCAAATTCTCAGTAACATTTTCTTTTTGCAATCGCAAAGACTCCGCTTCAGCTTGAGCTTGAGTAATTTTTTGTTCGGCTTCAATTTTAATCCGTTCTAAATCGCGCTCAGCTTTTAACTTCAACTGTTCGGCAGTGGTTTTAGATTCAATCGCATTATTAAACTCTTGAGAAAACGAAAAATTAACAATCGAAAAATCATCAACAATAACGCCATAAACCGCTAAACGAGTTAATAAATGTTGACGTATTTTTTCACGGACTTCTTGACGTTTAGAAATCAATTCTTCGGCGGTATATTGAGCAGTCGCTGCTTTCACAGACTCCGAAACCGCAGGCAAAATAATTCTGTCACCGACAGCATCAAACGTACCAATTTTTTGATATACCTGAGCCACTTTTTGTGGGTCTAAATGATAGTTAACTGCCACATTGGTAGTGACTTGTTGCAAATCTTTAGAGGCGGCATCACCTTGTCCTTCACCTTTTTGCACTTGCACATTCATAATCACCACTTTTTGCATAATTGGCACACGAAAATGCAATCCTTCATCTAAAACTTCTTTTTGCACTGCGCCAAAATTAAGCACAACACCTCGTTGACCAGCCCCAATGACCACAAAAGGGTTTAAAATTAACACAAGCACTAATGCAATACCGCCAATAACCGCGTATTTTATAAAATTTGCCATTTGCCCAACTCCTGTTGATTTTTGAGCGATAATTTAGATGACCGTAAACAAGCTTATCACGATAGTTTTGACTTTTATGATGTTATTTTTAACGTCGCTGACAAGGGCTGAAGAATTAAAGAGTTTCGCTGGTGGCGCATCGTTTAGTAGTAGTGGCAACAAAACACAATTTTTAAAAGCCGAACAAGCTTTTATGTTGCAGCACGAACAAAAAGGCCAAGAGTTAATTCTAAATTTTACGATTGCGCCTAATTATTATTTATACAAAGAACGTTTTAAATTTCAGGTCAATAATGGTAATGCCATTTTAGGCCAAGCTTATTATAGCCTTGAGCCAGAATGGAAAGATGACGCAGAATTTGGCCGAGTACAAGTTTTTCATCAAAGCCTAAGCATTACTATGCCTGTTAAAGGTAATGGCGAAATTTTAGTTCGTTGGCAAGGATGTGCTGATGCGGGTTTATGTTATGCCCCACAAGAGCAACTAATTAGTCTGGCTGGCGCACCTAGTAGTAGCCCTGCTACCTTAATTAATAATACGACTGTTAATCGAGAATCGGTCAGTATTCCTATTCCTACACTGATTCCATTAGTTAGCTATGATATTGTTGAAGAAGAAACGCCTGTTAACGAAAACATTACCACTGAAACACCCAACTCAGATAATGCCAAGCTGATTACCCAAAATACCGCCACCTTAATTTTGCCATCAACGACCGATTCAACAACAACTATTCCGACAACGACTTCAACCATTAATAATGATTTTAAATTACCTGAAAATCCAATGTTGGCCTTGTTAACACTATTTGTTTTAGGCTTAGGTTTAGCATTTACCCCTTGCGTATTACCCATGTTACCCATTGTTGCTAATATCGTTGCGAGGCAACATGCCAGCAATGCTCGACAAGGTTTATTTTTAGGTTTTGCTTATGCCATTGGCGTGGCTAGTAGCTATGGTTTGTTAGGTGTTTTGGTGTCTGCTTTTGGCAGTCAAGTTAATTTAGCGGCTTGGCTACAACATCCTTCTATTTTAATTAGTTTTAGTGTTTTATTTATTATTTTGGCTTTGGCTAGTTTTGATGTATTTCATTTGCAACTGCCACAAAGTTGGCAGCATCGTTTAGACCAACTGAGCAAAACAGGCAAAGCAGGTAGTTTTATTGGCACATGGTTAACAGGCTTTTTCTCGGCTTTGGTTGTTTCTCCGTGTGTATCAGCACCATTAGCGGGTGTTTTATTATCTGTTTCAACGCTGGGCAATCCACTAATGGGTGGCATAGCGTTGTTTATGTTGGGTTTAGGTTTAAGCACACCTTTAATGATTTTAGCCGCCAGTGAAGGCAAATTTATGCCTAAAGCAGGTTTATGGCTTAATCGCGTCAAACAAACCTTTGGTGTGTTATTACTTGCTGTTGCGGTTGCTTTGTTATCACGAGTGATTACAGACGCTAGTATGTTGTTTTTATGGGCGGCTTTATGTGTAGGCAGTGGATTTTGGATTAACCAATGGGGTGGCAAATGGCGTGTGGTATGGCGCAGTATTGCCTATATGTTGTTAATTTGGGGCGCGACATTATTGGTTGGCGCGGCTTTGGGCAGCAATGACCCTGTTAAACCCTTGGCAATTATCAAAAATAATACTGTCGCTAATTTTTCATCACCATCCACAGAAAAACATACCATTCATAGTGTTGATGAATTACAACAATATGTCGCCCAAGCTAAGCAAGAAAATAAAATATTGTTGGTAGATTTTTATGCAGATTGGTGTGTTAGCTGCAAAATTATGGAAAGAGAAATTTTTAATCAAGCAGATGTACAAAATCAATTACAAAACTGGTTAATTGTTAAAGCTGATGTGACTCAAAATAGTGCGACTGAACGAATGCTACAACAACAATTAGCGGTTTTTGGCCCTCCTGCTTTAGTCTTTTTTAAAGATGGGCAGGAGGTCTCTCGTTTGGTGGGTGAAGTCTCAAAAACTCAATTTTTAGAGCATATCAGTTCGATGTGAGAGGTTGGCAAACGCATAAGTTTAAGAAAGTTTGCTGGTTTTTCTCGTCTGCTAACAAGCATTGTTGATTTAGTATCAATAAGTTAAATAATGTTGGCTTAGCTAAAGACATTCCATCCTTGTGCATTCCATGTGCATTGCGTGGTGTAAGAGGCTCTAACAATAAACGCGATTCAGTACTAAAAACATTTGCTGAAATAGTCACTGACTGCCCCATTTTTTCACTTAGTCTCATCATCAATTCTTGATGACACTGTGAACTATTATTACTCGCCAATAATGCAGGACTTGGCTCTGTTTGTAGGCTTACACTAGGCACACTGCCACAAGCAACCAACATCGAGATAGCTAACAAAGCTAGGCTTTTTTTTATCATTTTTTATCGCCTAAAATAATCATATTACGTTGCCATTGTGGTTTCACTAATGGCCTAATTAAAGTTGAGTTAGCCATTTTAACACTTTGAAGCGAGTTATTCACAAAACACGTGTTATTTTCTCGATAATACAAGGCATTAGCTAATAAACCTTCTTGTGGACTGCCTAAAGCATCACTCAAGGTTTCATAAGCCAAACAAGTGGGTGCATAACCTATTGTTGGTACACTTTGCCCAAAGGCATTTTCACCTTTAAAATTAATGGCAAAATATGCTGTATCACAATTATTTGTCCCACTCATGCCATAAGGCTTTCCACAAGTGGTTTCCCCTATTCTAATTACTTGCATAAAAGGTGATAAGGCATTAATAATTGTTTCACTGGCAGAACAGGTTTCTTTAGTGGTTAATACAAATAATCGGTTTAAATTAAGATAGGGTAATGTTTGATTAGAAGGATATGATTTTGTCTCAAAATATTCATAATCAGTTGAATATTTTTTATTGTACACATAATGCTTAAATAACTTGCCTGCTGTTTTATTACCACCAATCATTGCGGCAAGTTCATTAGCAACATAAATATAACCACCACTATTAAAACGCAAATCTAAGACCAAATCGCTAATTTGTTGTTGTTTAAAATACGAGACAGCTTCAAGTAATTTATCTGTTGCGGTAGCTATATGATCATTAAATAATAAATACCCCACTTTGTCTTGAACGTTGTTGTTATTTGTAAGAACATGATAATAAGGCACAGGTGAAGTTACCAAATTTTGTCCTGTTAATACCGCCGTTTTATAATAACCTTTACCAACATCTAACAATTTTATAGAAAGCTGAACAAGCGGCTGTGGTTTTAATAACTGCTCAATTTGCTCAAAACTCAAGGTATTTATTTCTTGATTATTTAAGCTAGCCACATAATCACCACGCACAATCCCTGATTTTGCAGCCATAGAATTTGGCTCAACAAATCTGACGCGTAAATAGTTGTCTTGGTCATACGCCCATAATATGCCATAACTTAATTGCAAGCCTGATTCAAAAAAGCCCTCAGCTTCTTCTTTTGACATAGTATAACTAAATCTATCTTTGTCTTTGACTAACAACGCATCAAAATAATGACGGGACGTTGTATAATCTGCTGGCTTAACATCTTTAATTTCGTCATACCATAAATAGGTATCATCTAAAAATCCACGTACCCAAATTTTTTCAGCGTCCGCCGTGCACACATTTTCTGCCGAACGACAAACGCCATTCATATTAATTTGTCCTAAACGACAACTTACAATAGGAGTAGTAGCTGTGTTTGAGGGATTGTTGGTAGATTGCTGCAATTGGTTAGTCGTTTGCTGAGGTTCAGTGTCTCCACCACCGCCACCACAGGCCGCTAACAAGCCGAACATAATAAAGATACACAATCCTTTGATTGACGCATACATTCGTTAACACTCTAAACTAAAATCTTAGCTATTATATCCTATAAATTATCTAACTCTCTTAAATAAACATCAGCCTGTTGATTTATATCCTCTTTTTGCGCCTCTGTCATACTACTAACTTGTTTATAGACAATCCCTAAACGTGGATTTTTACTCAGTAATTCTTGATGACGTATAAAAAAATGCCAATATAAACTGTTAAATGGGCAGGCTTTTTCACCAATACGTTGTTTTTTGTTGTAGTGACAGCCTTGACAATAATCACTCATTTTGTCGATATAACTGGCTGATGACACATAAGGTTTAGTGGCTAAATGTCCACCATCGGCAAATTGGCTCATTCCTAAGGTATTTGGTAACTCGACCCATTCAAATGCATCTATATAGACACCTAAATACCATTGATGGACAGCCTGTGGTTTTAAGCCTGCTAACAAAGCAAAATTACCAATCACCATTAAACGCTGAATATGATGGGCATACGCCTGTGTTAACGATTGCCCTATGGCATGTGCCAAACAACGCATCTGGGTTTGGCCTGTCCAAAACCATGTCGGTAAATCACGTTGATGCTGAAAATAATTATGGTCTACATACTGGGGCATAGTTGCCCAATAGACACCACGTACATACTCACGCCAACCCAAAATTTGTCTTACAAAACCTTCAACAGCCGTCAATGGTGCTTGCCCTTGTTGATATGCTTGTTCTGCTGCTTGAATCACTTCGAATGGATGGAGGATCTTGCAATTCAAAGCAAAAGACAATAAAGAATGAAATAATCGCTCACTGTGTACGGTCATGGCATCTTGATAGTCACCAAAATATGGCAAAGACTCCTTTATAAACAGCCTGAGTAATGTTAATGACTCGGCTCTATTAATCGGCCAAGGCATATCCTCTGCAGGGACTTGACCAAAACTATTCACCCCTGCTTGTTGAATTGTTTGCCATAACTGACTGTGCTGATGATGAATCGGCCATGTTTTAGGTAAAATGGGTTGGCCACGCCACGGCTTACGATTATCGTGGTCAAAGTTCCATTGGCCACCTATCGGCTGTTGTTGCTCATCTATCAAAATATGGTGTTGAAGACGCATTTGTCGATAAAAACGCTCCATTAACCATTGTTTTTTGCCCTGAAATAAACGACTTACGCTATCTCGTTGACTAAAAAAATGCTCACTGCCACACATCTCTACCGAGATGGTTAGCTCTTTTGCTAATTGTGAAAGTTGCTGGTCAACACGCCATTCGTCAGGCTCTTGATATTGCAAGGTTTGCACCTGATAACGCGTTACCAGCCACTTAAGATTCGCTACAAAGTTATGCTGATTATCAACCGCATCAATGGTGATATATTTAATCCGATGGCCTTGTGCTTTGAGTTGCTTGGCAAAATCCCGCATTGCTGCAAAAATGGCTAAGATTTTTTGGCCATGATGCAGCACATAATCTGTTTCGCTGCGTATCTCCATCATCACATACAGCACGTTTTCATCGACTTGTGTAAACCATGAATGCAAGGGATTAAGCTGATCTCCCAAAATTAATCGTAAAATCATACTTGCCCCCACAAGGCTTGGTAGTCTCCTTGAGGGTCATACTGTTGTGCTTGTTTTTGTGGATTAAACCAACGCTGGCCACGCGGGTCTGTACCAATACCTGCCAAATACAACCAATTACCTTGATTACTGTAAACATCATAATCCAGCAACATCGATTCAAACCAAGCTGCACCTGCTTGCCAATTGCCTTGTAATTCATTTAACCAATAACTCGCCACATTCTGCCGCATGCGATTAGATAAATACCCTGTGGCTAACAACTCTCGCATACCTGCATCAATCCACGAATGACCTGTTGTGCCAGTTTGCTATTGACTAAAATTAGCGGCATTAAAAGGCGCAATCGAGGCATGACCTAAACCTGATTTGCGATATAGTTGTTTGCCATAACGTAAATGCAAAAAACGGAAATAATCACGCCATAATAGTTCGAACCATAACCAGTAGGTGCTGTCATTTGCGCCATGTTGCTGTTCATGCAGTTTCAGTAATTGATAGACATAACGCACCGATAACGCGCCCGTTGCTAACCACGGTGATAACTTAGAGGAATAATCTAACCCTATTAGGCCATTTCGGGTTTGTTTGTAGTGTTGGGGTAATAAACTAGCAAAATATGCTTGTGCAAACGCTAAGGCATCACGCTCACCGCCATGACACTTACTGAAAAAATAAGGAAAAGCCGAACGTGAGTCTGGTTGTGCGCTAACATTATCTAGGGCAGTGAATGGTGTTTTTTGTGGCGAATTGGGAGGTAGTGGCGGCAAGACACGCGGCGTTTCTATCGGCGCAACGACCTGACAACGCGCTTTTTCTATTTTTTGGCGAAACTGACTAAATACGGTGGGTAGTTGGACAATTTCAAAAGGTAATTGTGTAGGCGCATACAAACTGGATTGCCAAATACACGTCACTTTAACGCCTAAACTGCGTAAATAATCAACTTGCGCCTGCTCTTCTGGTGCTGCTATCTCTTCACAGACAATTTCATCAATTTGATAATCCTCGATAAATTTTGTGAGGGCTGTAATTGTATCGGAGGCCAATACCGTTAATTGGCTATCTATGTCACTTAATTGTTGGCTAAGGTCTTGTAATGCCTGACTTAAAAACACTTGCCGATGCTGACCTTGACGGACAAAACTCCAGATGGTGTTTTGTTGATGGGCTGTGTTTAGCCAATAAACTGGCAATAGATAATCGGCTTGCTGACAAGCATAGTGCAGTGCAGGATTATCGTGTAAGCGAAGGTCGTTTCTGAACCAGTAAATAATCGTCTTGGCCATAAGCTATCTCTTATTTTAGGGATAGCTTATGGCATTTATACACAATTACCATTAAACAAATCTGGGTCTAAACCTGCAATTATGCCTCTGATACTTGCTCTTTTTTGCTCTTCTTCGCTTTTTTCTTTTTTGGCTTATCCCCTTTTTCAATATCATGCCAATGTTTGAGCTGCGCTAACACTAAGCCCATAATACTGTCTTTGGGATATTTACCTTTGCTATTAAGCTCACCCATTGCATGAGACAACAACAATTCCAAGGCTTGATAGGCATGGCTAACGGCATAGATTCTAAATTGACCTTGCTCTACCGCCTGAATAATGTCTGGACGCAACATGAGGTTTCTCACATTTTGTTCAGGAATAATCACCCCTTGATTGCCTGTCATGCCTTTTAATTGGCAAGCGGCAAAAAAGCCTTCAATTTTGGCATTCACACCACCAATTGGTTGGATTTCGCCCATTTGGTTCATCGAACCTGTAATGCCTAAATCTTGACGAATTGGCAGCTCAGTAATGGCAGAAACTAAAGCCGCTAATTCGGCCATCGTTGCGCTATCACCTTCCACGCCCCCATAGTTTTGCTCCATAGCAATACTGGCTGAGAAATGTAAGGGTTTATCACGGCCAAATTTAGACTTTAAATAACTGGATAACAGCAATACCCCTTTAGCGTGCAAAGAGCCGCCTAAATCAACGGTACGCTCAATATCTAAGACATCACCGCCACCTTGATGCACCGTTGCGGTAATCCGAGACGGTAAACCAAACTCGCTGTCAGCATAATGAATGACTGTTAAGGCATTAACTTGACCAACCACTGCGCCATCACACAAAATTAACTGTGTGCCTTGGGCAATATCTTCTAAGTACAACTCACGTAGTTGACCACGACGACGTTCTTGACCTGCTAAGGCTAAACGCACATGTTCGGCAGAGACTAATTTTTGTTGCTGTTGTAACGCCCAATAATTGGCTTCACGCAATAAATCTCCGACACTGGCAGCGTGTAAAGATAATTTGTGTTGATCTTCAGCATTACGCGCACTTTCTTCGATTAACACCATCAATGCACTTTTATCAAATGGCATTAATTTTTCTTTAGCAACACAGTCCGCTAAAAAGTGAGCATATTTTTGTTCGTGCTCAATGGTACGTGACATACTATTGGCAAAATCGGCACGAATTTTAAATAATTGTTCTAATTCAGGATCGTACTCTTGTAATAAATGAAAAGTTTCTCGATCACCCAATAACACAATTTTTACGTCTAAGGGAATAGCATCAGGTTCTAAGGAAATAGTACCTGTTAAGGTTAACATTTGCTCTAAAGACGACAATTTTAAAGAACGTGAACGTAAAGCACGTTTTAGCCCTTGCCACGCATAAGGCTGTTCTAACACCTGTTCCGCTTCTAGCAATAAATAACCGCCATTCGCACGATGTAATGCCCCACCACGAATCAAGGTAAAATCGGTGGCCACTGTGCCCATATAAGTGACTTGTTCAACGTGTCCCATTAAGTTGTAGTGCGTGGGTAAATCTTCAAAAACAACAGGCGCGCCTTTTTTGGGATTGTGAGTAACAACAACATTAATTTGATAACGTGAAGGAATGGCGTTGTCACTGCTAACATTAGCCACAACATCGGTTTCCATTTCTTGATTGTTGACAATCAAATCTACGTTATCGACAATATCTTGTTGATAAGCCGACAAATAATCGACCACAGGCTTTAAGTCTTCATATTGCTCTTTGACTTTTTTGATTAATGGCTCAACTGCCAATAATGTCACTTCGTCATTCAGCTTTTGTACTTGATCACGGCTTTGATCTTCTAAACGCCCCAAACGATCCGCCAATTTTTGCAAGCGTTTTTCCATTTCTTGCATGGCATCTTTGCGTTGCTGTTGCTCTTCAGGCGTTAAGGCATTAAATGCTTCAACACTCATCACCTCGCCATCTTCACCAATTGGAGAAAAACCATGTCCACCCGGTGTGCGTAACAATAATTTAAGATGGCGCTTTTCGCCTTCTTGTGCCAACTCTTGCAAAGCAGTTTGCTGCGCTTGTGTCAGCTCCCCTTTGAGCATTTCAACACGACCAACATAAGTTTCATGTTGAAAACTGGCTTGTACTGCACGACTAATACTGCGCCATAATTTGGTTAAACTTTTCTTTACGGCAGGTGCTTTTCCTGCTGGTAATTCTAGGGCAATGGGCGTGCGTGGATCGCTAAAGTTATTAACATAACACCAATCGCTTGGCGCTTCTTCGTGTTGTGCAACCTCAACCAGCAAACGTTTAATCATAGTACGTTTGCCCAAGCCATTTTCACCAATGGCAAAAATATTATAACCATCGTGTGGCATGGCTAAGGCCATGTGCACCGCTTCTTTAGCACGATCTTGGCCTAAAAAATCATTAAAGGTTTTTAGACGGCGAGTATTAACAGGGAGTTCTGCATGTGCAGATTTATATAATTGACTAACAGCTAAAGGTTGAACGGTCATAAATCTTCCTAGTTTAATTTTATTTACTTAAGGGCTTGTGTGGGTAAGGCATAAGTGCCTGTTGCCAACGCCACTAAAACATCTTGACTATAAATGTGTACTGTTAAAACCACAGTACGTTTACCCGCTTTTATAATTTTGGCCTGTGCCTGCAAATCATGTTGGCTAGGTTTTGCTAAAAAATGGATACTAAAATCTTGGGTCACTGCTAAAAGTTGTTTGCCATAATGTGCCAACACCGCTGCATACATGGCTGCATCAGCAAGAGTCATCATGGTTGGCCCTGATAGAGTTCCACCTGCACGCAATTGATTTTGTTGATAGGGTAAAATACAGTCTGCTTCTAAAGGGCGCAAGGCCATCACACGAAAACCATCATCTTTGGCATTGCCAACACTATCTTGAATCCACTGGGTAATTTGTTCGGGCGTTGTCGGGTGCATAAATTGATTGTCACTAGAAAATAAGCGGCAATTTTAACGTAGTTATTCTAAAATCGGCATTGTTTTATTTGCTTTGCGGCTGTCTTTATTTAAGCCACTTATCTATAAAAATCACAAGCCCATATCAAATTTGTTTTTTACTAAGCTTTTATTGATTAAACTATTTGCCACATCACAAACCTCTGTTTGTACATAAAACCAATAATCAGGATTATCAATCGTTCGCTCTTTTATCTGTTGAGGAATAAAGCGGCTCATCTCTTTGTTAAAGTCGTCGTGTACTTCATCATCTTGCCTGAGCTTGTCAAGCTGCACTTTGAGCAACTCAATAAACTCTTGTTTTTGCTTGTTTCTTGCCGCTAATTTTTGATCATAAAGTGCTTCTGATAAAACTACGCCACGCTGTTTAATCCAAACAATATCCCATATATCACGAGGTTTAATTCGTCGTGCGCGATAAGCCAATGCTATCAACTTATCAACCAATATTTCTTCAAGGGATTGTACAGGCACAAGAATCCCTTCTGTTGAGACCATGATATTGTAATGATTCAATAATGGCCTTTTTTGTATATCAAAAGAGGGAATCGCACAAACATCAATATGAATTTTTTGCTGTGGTAAATCTGGTCGTGTAGCCTCTTTGATAATACTAATTGTCCATGAAGACGTATTACCTTGTTTATGTTGATTAGGTTTATTAACCCATACTGTCGTTTCGTATTTATGTTGAAGATATTGCTGAATGTCAGCCTCTAGGCCATTAAAGTGAGAAGGCTTAAAATCATGTCCGCCATTAAAATCAAGGTCTTCTGATAAGCGCGCACTGTTGTAGCACATGCGCAGCGAAGTACCGCCAATAAAAGTGAGTTGTTGCATAGCACCTTGATGAGTGTTGAAAAAACTGTATGAGTAGATTTGGTAAACTTAAGAAGATTATTGGAGTTTATCATGTCAAAGAAAGTGCAACGGCAGTACAGTGCTGAACTGAAGTCAAGTGCGGTAAAAATGGTGATTGAGGAGTTAAAAACCTTAAGTCAAGTATCACAAGACTTAGATATTCCGCTTCAAACACTGCACAGTTGGGTCAACAAAGGTCGTAAAGGGGAATTATCAGGTATTGGCACATACAATCCTGATTTAGTGGCCTTACAGACAGAAGTACGGCAACTGAAGAAACAATTAGCCGCAGCGGAAATGGAGCGTGAAATCTTAAAAAAGGCGGCGGCGTATTTTGCGAGGGACACCCTGCCAAATACGCGTTCATGAGGAATTATCACAAGACTTACCCTTTGTCGGTGATGGCGCGATTATTGGGTGTCAGTGTCACGGGTTACTTTGATTGGCTACATCGTAAGCCCTCAAAGCGACAACGTGAGCGAGAGCAAGCTCTGAAGTTGGTGACGGCGGCACATGAAGCGACTCGGGAGAGTTATAGTGCTGTCAGGCTACATCAGCACTTGAGGAATCAAGGGCATAGCCTCTCGTTGCATCGTGTACGCAGCTTACGTGAAGTCAATAATATTCGCTGCAAACGCCATAAACGCTTTAAAAACACCACGAATAGCGACCATCAAAAGCCTGTGTATGACAATCATCTCAAACAACAATTTGAGGTGGAACGTCCCAATGTGGCATGGTCTTGTGACATGACCTACGTTTTAACTGATGAAGGTTGGTTATATGTGGCTGGAGTGAAAGATGTGTACACAAAAGAATTGGTGGGCTATTGCCTATCTTCTCGCATGACGGCTGATATCGTGGTGCAGGCATTAACAATGGCGATTAAACGGCGAAAACCGACGAAAGGCTTAATTGTTCATTCTGACAGAGGCAGTCAATACTGTAGCCATGCTTATCGTGATTTAATCGCGCAACATGAATTTGTGGGTTCAATGAGTGCTAAGGGGAATTGTTATGATAATGCGCCCATTGAAAGCTTTTGGGCAACGTTAAAAAACGAGTTGGTTTACCATCAGCACTATGCAACGCGTATGGAAGCCATCAAGGATATTCAATATTTTATTGAGATTTTCTACAATCGAATGCGAATTCAAGCTAAACTAAATTTTAGGTCGCCAGCTCAAGCATTTGAACAGTTTAAGATGGCGGCTTAATTTATCCCAAGTCCAGTCATACGCTAAACTCAACACATATCAGTGTGGTGTCAATCGTCAACTCAGCGTTACCACCATTGCAGCCATTGATAATACTCACTTTAGCCGTTTTTAGTTGACGGTGTAACCCTTGTTCAAGTTGACGCTAATCACGCCTTAAACTCTATTTTTAAAACAAACTGATAGTTATTTAGTGGGGTGAATCATGGCTGCAAGACAATGGACAGAGGAACAACGCAAGGCGCAAGCTGAAAAAATACGTCAACACAAAATATGGCTTAAATCGACAGGGCCAACCAGTGAGCAAGGTAAAGACATTGTTTCTCAAAATGCACTTAAGACTGGAGAGCATACTGCTGATAAAGTGGCTGAACGAAAACGCAAAGCCGCGAACAAGAGACCATTGTTTAAAGGCGGTATGATTTTAGACACGTATGGAGATAAGCGTTTTAGATGGGATCGTTCAATTAATTATTTTGGTGCTTTTAAAACAATCAAAAAAGCTGACAGAGAGAAAATTAGACTTAAATTAAGAGCTGAGGCTTATCTATCTTCTTAATTTTGTATATAAGCCCAAAAGGATGCATTTCTTTTTGTTGTAGCCCCCGTATAGCCCGAGAAAAATTCATCACAAATAAAAAAGGGCTGCTATTATGCAACCCTTTGATATATATACACTTAATTGGTGGCTATGACGGGACTCGAACCTGTGACCCCAGCATTATGAGTGCTGTGCTCTAACCAACTGAGCTACATAGCCATCTACTCAACAAGTGAGGCGCATATTTTCTTTATAAACCAACATCATGTCAAGCATTTATTAACTAAAATTACTTATTAAACTCAATATCGCGCAAAAATTGAGCCATATCTTTTAAATACTTCCCTTGATCTAAATGCAAAATATGATTTCCGGGAAACCAATGCAAACGACATCTATCCCAATGCTCCCACAACAAACGACTATGTTTGGGTGGTGCAAGCCTATCTCCTGCCCCGCTAATAATCATTAATCGCTCTTTGGGTAATTTGGGCTTATAGGTGAGCGGACATTGTACGGACAAGGTATGACGAGCCTCATGAATATTAATACCCGCCATACGCAAGCCAGTTTTAACTAAAGGGGCAACAGGAAACCACTCATACAACAAATCCACCAAACTCACTACAGGCACATTTGGCATACAAAACTGTAATCTATCCTCCACTGCTGCTAACACAGCACTGGTGTAGCCACCTAAAGAAATACCTGTCACACCCATTTTTTCCACACCTGTACTTTCTAAATAATCCATAAATAAACGAAAATCATAAACTGCGTGAGCCACTGCCTCATTAATATGCAAAATACCATGAGCAAAATATCCATAACCGCCAAAAGGCTCTAACGGTGCACGACGACGGCCATGAAATGGCAAGGTATATAATAAAATGTCATAACCTTGCTTATAAAACCACGGCAAAGCTAACCATTTACTATTAAACCAGTAAGGATCAGCCATAAAACCATGAATCATACAAATGGTTGGTCTTGGTTTGTCACCATGTTGCCAATGTTGCGCCCATGCCGTACGGTTGTGAGTTAATTTGGCATAATCCTCACGCTTTTTGGGATTCACCGTTTCAAAAGGACTTTCAAACGATAACAACTCACAGCGACCACCATCATCAGGTTTATAATCCATCACGCCTGCAGGATGGCGATGCACGATGACTTTCTCAGTAGGTTTTTTAAAAAATTGTGTTGGGTCGTGAGTATCACCTAATTTCTGATAAAAAAATCGATCTTGATAATCTTCTGCTAATTGTTTGGGTGATAACGTAAATGGTAAACAACAAACACTGGCTAACGAAGCCATTGCCGTCCGTAAACCAATATCCAAAGCGGCTGTTCCCTCAACCATCATTTGAGTTTTAAAATCTAAATAAAAATCATCTGGAAACTTATGAAAGCTAGGCTCTAAAGAATTCCACCACGGTTGCTCGGGCAAAAAGCGACGAGAATGGCCATAGGTTTGATTGGCAACACGCGAAACAATAGAACTCAGCTTTTCCATAGTCTTAAACTCAACTTATTGGACGATAGTACGGTAAAATAGCTTATCTTCTGCTATGCTGACAAGTCTTAAAAATATTTTCATTTATTTATTGTCTTTAGGACACTAATTATCTATACTCACTTCAATACAAACATAAATAGGAGTCTTCATCATGAGTCAGGACAGTCAACAAGAAGGTGCTTTTTTACTATCACTCAAACGTAATAACGACAAAATTCGAGAAGATCGTGCACTGGCAATTGCAGAAGATGCCCAACTTATTTTTAAGCGTGAAATAGAAGACATGGCCATTCAACTGAAGCGTCTGCAACGTGAACGTGATGGTTTATTAGATTTATCGCCTACCACGGCAGATAGTTTGGTTTTAGCCAATGATTTTGATGCCAAAACCTTTGTTGAAAAAGATCTACAGTTAGGCATTCAAATGCGTAATTTAGAAATCCGCCTCGAGATTGCTAAACAACGTTATGCCTTTTTATTTGTTTAATTAAATGGAGAGCCATCATGGGATACACACACTATTCTGTTAATGATCGTCGTCAACGTGCTGAAGCTGCTGGCTTTGCCACACGTAGTCGTGATGAGATTTTTAGCCAACAAAAATCACAATCCATCCACGAATCCATGGATCCACGCAAAGCTTTATTAAGGGAAAGTCGCGATTCAGCCACTCACCCCAACTCTATTCCCATTATCATTGCCTTAGATGTGACGGGTTCAATGGGGCAGATTCCTCATAGTTTGGTGATTGACGGCTTGCCAACCTTAATGTCGACCATTATTCAACATGGTTTTCCTGATCCACAAATTTTATTTATGGCAATTGGCGATCAAGAATGTGACCGTTTCCCACTACAAGTTGGTCAATTTGAATCGGGTGATGCTGAGTTAGATTTATGGCTAACACGCACCTATTTAGAAGGCGGTGGTGGTGGAAATGGTGGTGAAAGTTATCACCTAGCCTATGCTTTTGCAGGTTTACGCACTGCACATGATGCTTGGGATAAAAGAAAACAAAAAGGTTTGTTATTTACCATTGGTGATGAACCTTGTTTGAGTCATTTACCCCCTGTAGTTTTACGCGAAGTCATGCTTGAAGAAAGCCAACAAACGTGGACTGTTGAACAGCTATTACAGTTAGTACAACAAAAATATGATGTATTTCATTTACATCTATTACAAGGCTCTGCGGGAAGTCGTTCATTAGGCTATTGGCAACAGCTATTAGGTCAGCATTGTTTAGTTATTGATAATATTAGCAAAATACCACAAGTGATTGCACAAACAGTGATTCAACATGCTCAACAATATGCCACTAAAAAACCAACCATATCTGAGCTGATGTTATGAAACAGCAAGCAAAAATTGTTTTAGGCTTAGCCTTTGGTGACGAAGGCAAAGGTCTAAGCACAGACTATTTATGTCAACAATATCCCAATAGCCTTGTTGTCCGCTTTTCTGGCGGACAACAATGTGGCCATCAAGTACGTATTGGTCAAGAACGGCATATTCACTCAAATTTTGGCAGTGGTACATTGCGTGGTCTGCCCTCTTTTTTTACCGAGCATTGTTGCTTTTATCCTGTAACCTTGCTTAATGAATATAAAATATTAATCAATAAAGGCGTGTCACCTGTTTTATATTTGCATCCTTTATGCAAATTAACCACGCCTTTTGACGTATTAGCCAATCGCTTTAGTGAACGGCAAAAAACTCATGGAAGTTGTGGTTTAGGCATTGGTAAAACCATGCAGCGCGAACAAATGGGTTATCATTTATTTGCCATTGATACTCTCTATCCAGAGTTATTAAGCCAAAAGCTTAATTTACTGCGTCATTATTATTTTCAGCACTATAACTTTAGCTCTGACGAATTGACGTGGTTAAGTCAAGAGCTCGCCCTTTTTCAACAAGCCATTATTGACCGCCCCTATAAGATAGCGGATTATGACTTATGGCAACAATATTCACATTTTATTTTTGAAGGCTCACAAGGCATTCTCCTTGATCAAAAACATGGCTTGTTTCCACATGTAACCTATGCCAACACCACCAGCAAAAATGCTATTGAGTTATGTCAACGGTTTAATATTGCTTATGAGATTTTTTATGTGACGCGTTGTTATGGCACACGTCATGGAAAAGGTTGGTTAGCCAAAGAAACCGATCAACTTAACATCATGGCTAACCCACATGAAACCAACCAATTTAATGACTATCAAGGTGAATTTAGATTAGCAGAAATCGATTATTCATCTTTAAATTATGCTTTAGCGGTCGATGCCATTTATGCCCAACACTGCCCAAAACATTTGGTAGTGACTTGTTTAGATCAGCGTCCTGATTTTACATTTGATTATGAGCGATTAAATAATACTTTTAATCATATTTACGAGTCTTATTCAGATAACAGTGATAATTTACAAGTTATCAAGTAAGTGGTTTATTACTTAAACAGTTAAGCATGACAAAATACTAGACAAATCATCAAAATCCGCTAATATAGCAGCCCTCTTCGGGGCGTAGCGCAGCCTGGTAGCGCACTTGCATGGGGTGCAAGGGGTCGCGAG
>NZ_CALETI010000111.1 GCF_937920075.1 uncultured Agitococcus sp. | reverse complement strand
CTCTACCCCTCTAAAAAAGAAAATCGCTACAATCAACAGTGGAAACAGGTTTTTATCCGCTTCATTTTTATCTTGAATCGCATTAATAATAAATTTGATTTGTTCGGCAGCCGCCCATTCGGTTTGGGCATTTAGAATAAAGCCTAATACACCCAATACAAACGCTTTCCAATGTGCTTTGCTATAACCTAATAAGCGTTTATAGGTTTGCCAGCCCGTTGCCTGTGTCATTATGGATTCTCACTAGATAAACGGGTGCTAATGCTTAAATTGACAAAACCCATTTGTCCTGCAACATCCATCACGGTAATCACCGCTTGATGGCTAGCTTTGCCATCAGCGGCAATAATAAAGGGCATATCTCGTTTGCCATCACTGATTTTTTCAATCGCACTTTGTAATTGTTTGGCATCTTTAGCAGCAAGTTCTTGGCCATTAATGGTGTAAATACCACCTGCACTAACGCCAATTTCAATCGATTTTGCTTTGCTTGGTTTAGCCACATCCCCTTTAGCTTCAGGTAACACAATTTGTAATTTACTGGCTTTGTTAAAGGTAGTGGAAATCATCAAAAAGATAATTAAAAACAACAAACAATCAATCAATGGCGTTAGGTTGATTTCTAAATTTTCGGGTTGTGGACGACGAAATTTCATACACTAGACTCTATATTACCCTCACCCTAGCCCTCTCCCAAAGGAGAGGAAACACAACAAGTGAGGCTCTATTATTTAAAATCGACTTCACGATCACCATGAACAATATCGACCAATTTAATGGCTTGTTGTTCCATTTCAACGGCCATTGTGGTGATATGACGAGCAAAATAACGGTGCATAATCATCGCAGGAATCGCCACAAACAAACCACCAGCAGTGGTAATTAAGGCCTTAGAAATACCGCTGGCCAATAATGCAGGGTCACCCATGCCTGAGCTATTAATGGCCATAAAAGCTTCAATAATGCCCACCACTGTCCCCAGCAAACCCAACAATGGCGAAATCATCGCTAATGTGCCTAAAACCGTTAAATAACGCTCCATGTGATGAATCACCACATTTGCTGTTTCTTCAATACACTCTTTCATAATCTCGCGGCCATGACGCGAATTTAATAAACCCGCCGCTAAAATCTCGCCTAAAGGGGAATTAGCTTTTAGCTGACGTAATTTTTCAGCATCTAATTGATTATTTTTAATCCAACCCCAAACCTCGGCTAATAAATTGGGTGGTGCAACTCGACTTGCTCTTAATGTCCATGCACGTTCAAAACAAATCGCCATTGCTAATATTGAAGCAATTAAAATCGGCACCATTAAGAGGCCGCCAGATTTAACTAATTCCCACACCTTGTTATACCTCATGCCTGAATATTAAATAAGACTGATTTATTCACATTGAACAATCAAATTTTAAGACCGCTTACTTTAACCATTTAAGGATTATTTAGCCAGTAATGGCCACGATTACGCCAAGCTTCTTGCAAAATAAATCCCTGTTTATGCAAATGATAACGTAGTGTGCCTTGTGTAACCGTATTATCAATGTCTATTTGTCGTTTTTGTAATCGTTGCACCACCATAGGTGCAGGATGACCAAAATGGTTTAAATAACCTGCTGAAACAATCGCCAGTTTGGGCTGAACCGCTTGCACAAATGCCTCTGAGCTTGAGGTTTTGCTACCATGATGCCCCAACAACAAAATATCACTTTGCAAATTCTTCTGCTGTTTTAATAAAATTTGCTCGGCTGGAGCTTCCATATCACCTGTTAACAACACACTAAATCCTGTTGCACTGACTCTTAACACACAAGAGCGGTTGTTATCTTTATCATAGTTTACCCCAACAACGGGCGATAACACCTCAAACCGCACACCATCCCAGTGCCATAATTGCCCTGCATAACATTCATGGTGAATGGTTTTTGACGGTGGTTGATAACCTTGTGGTTTGGCACTATACCAAAGTTGCTGCGGAATAAATTGTCTAAAGACGGCATCAGCACCACCCGTATGATCTTTATCATTATGGCTAATCATTAAAGCATCCAGTTTTTTAACCCCCATATAATGCAAATAAGGATTAATAATGCGTTCGCCTGCACTGGTATTTGCACCTGTGTCATACAAAAGTTGATGTTTTTGGGTTTGAATTAACACACTTAAACCTTGACCTACATCCAAGACACTCAATTGTGCCTCACCTTGTTGTAAACTCGGCCAACGATAAAACAAGGGCAGAAAAAAGAATAAGCTCAAATAACGAGGGCTAATTTGTCTTGGTAATAACCATAACATGACCATAAACATAAAAAAGCCAATACTCAGTAACGATAAAACATAACTTTGTTTAGCAAAACTAATTGCTGCCCACCATGATAAATAACTATTTAAGCCATTAACCGCTTGTAAAGCCAACCACCATGTCAATTCTTGTAACGATTGACTCATAAAACCAAACACTAATCCCAACAAAGCCAAAGGCACAATCACAAAACCAACCCACGGAATCGCTAATAAATTAGTTAATGGGGCGATCCATGACACTTGTGCAAATAACGCCAGTGTTAAAGGGGTTAAAGCAAGCGTTATCCATAACTGTAATTTAATAAATTGTGTAATTTTATGTTCTTGTTTTTGTTGCATTCCCGACCAAAAAAACAATAAACCAACAGCCACAAAAGACAGCCATAAACTCACTGAGTGTACAGTTAACGGCTGCCACAACAACACCATCGTCAATGCCAATAACCATATTTTGAGGGCTGGCCACTCTTGCCTATTGCCCATCAAAAAGGTTAATCCTGCCAACATCATTAAAGTGCGTAAGGTGGGCAAAGACAACCCTGCTAAAAAGCCATAAGCCACCGCCACCATCAATAACAACGGCCATGTTAATTGCGATTTTGGAATGGTTAAAAAAATACGCGGATAAAAACGCATTAATAGTTGCATCATTAGCCATGTCACGGCAGAAGCAGCCAATAACACATGAGGGCCAGAAATCGCCATTAAATGACTAATACCTGTTGTTGTATATAAATCCCACGCTTGGTCTGCTACTAAGGCTCGATCACCTGTTAATAAAGCTAATACCACTCCTGCATTAGCTTGCTCAGCAAATAGCTGTTGAAATTGTTGCCTAATTTGCCAACGCCATAAATCAAACGACCAATGTTTTGGCTCTTCAATCAGTTGCGCGCGCCCCACTTTGCCAATTGCACTGATATTTTCACTTAATAACCATGCCTGATAATCAAATGCACCTGCTGAGGCTGTTCCATGAGGCCGTTTTAGGGTTACCGTCATTTGCCATATTTGCTGGGGTTTTAAAATTAGATAAGAAGGTGCAGAGAGTTGCCAATGTGTATTTGCATCTATGGGATAATCAATGTTAGAAACGATTTTTATTGGCTTAACGGAGACACGCTGACCAAAAGATTGATATTCAGATAATCCCTCTATTTTTACTTGTACTTTAAAGGCTTTATTTTCGAGTTTATGTGGTAGTAAACGCTGTAAATACTGTTCAGCACTCCACACTGACCATGTCATTGCCAACGTGCAAAACACTACTACTCGCAAGCATTTGAGCCAACAGCTTAATACAGCAATGATACTTGAAATGATGAGCAAATATTGCCAATTAGGCAATGTTGACCAAATTAATAAAGAAAGCACGCCAAAAATGGCTGCCAACAAAAATCGCTCCATGATGTTTTATTCCATAAAAATGCTTTTTGATACTTACAAATTCAAACGAATAAATTATTAAGAAAGTTGCACAATCATCATAAATCGTTAACAATCGCACGCCTTTAGAAAACTGGGTTAAGCTATGCCTAAAAAAATGATTCGTAAATATTTGCCTGACCCCGAAAAAATTGCAAACATACAAGGTCTGGGCTTTTTACGTCATCGTTTACAAGACCCTAACTTATGGCATCTTAACCGACATTCTGCTTCTGGCGCAATGTTTTGGGGCTTATGGTGTGCTTTGTTGCCCATGCCTTTTCAAATGGTGCCTGCGGCAATTGCTGCTTTAATATTTAGAGTGAATTTGCCCTTATGTATTGTGTTGGTCTGGTTAAGCAACCCGTTAACCATGATTCCAATTATTTATATTTCTTATTTTGTTGGTGCCTCGCTGCTTAATCGTCCGATGATTAATGGCGATACTTTGCATCAAATTGTCAATAATTTAGGGCAAATGGTTGGCAATGCTTTTTCAAGTACCCCTCAACACATCAAAGGTTTAGATTTAAGTCAACATTTAGAACCGATTTTATTAGGGACTTTAGTGACAGGCTTTTTATTTGGCTGTATTGGGTATTTAGCAATGAATTGGTATTGGCGATACCATGTTACTAAAGCATGGAATAATCGCCAATTTCGTAAAGCAACAACCAAAAAAGAACAATAGGCTTCGATTCCGCTCAGCCACCATGACCTCATTCAGCCAACACGACTACACTCCCTGAGCGAAGCCAAAGGGCAACCAATTAGACCAACTCACCACTTTGCATAGTTAAAATACGATCTGCTGACTGTGCTAAGGCTAAATCATGAGTGACAATAATCAAACTCATACCTAGCTCATGTTTTAACTCTTTAAACAAGTTTTGTACTTCTAAAGCTGTATGATGATCTAAATTACCTGTTGGCTCGTCGGCTAATATCAAATCTGGCTTAGTGACTAAGGCACGCGCCAAAGCAACACGTTGCCGTTCACCACCTGATAGCTCCGCAGGTTTATGATGAATACGATGCGCTAAACCCACTCTTTCTAATAGCGTTTTTGCCGATTGTTCGGCCTGTTTGACTGTTGCTTCTTGACGCAACAATAAAGGCATACAAACATTTTCTAAGGCAGTAAACTCAGATAATAAGTGATGAAACTGATAAACAAAGCCTAAATGACGATTACGCAACTCGCCTCGTTTCACTTCATTTAAACCACTAAGATTTTGTCCTAAAACAGTGACTTTGCCTTGAGTTGGCACATCCAAGCCCCCCAAAATATGCAACAACGTGCTTTTACCCGATCCTGAGCTACCAACAATCGCCACAAACTCCGCACGCTGAATAGTCAAACTGACGTTTTTTAACACATCAACCGTTTGCATACCCTCTTCTTTAAAAGATTTACATAAGCCTTGAGCTTCTAAAATAATTTTACTCATAACGTAAAGCCTCAGCAGGTTGAACTTTAGCCGCACGTCGTGCAGGATAAATGGTTGCTAAAAAGCTTAGTAATGCCGACATAAAACTCACCCATGCCACATCATTCCAATCTAATTCTGAGGGCAAATAATTAATAAAATAGGCATCAAACAAAGAAGCACCTGTCACTTGCTCAACCCAAGAAATAAAGTCACTAATATTTAGAGCCAAAGTTACGCCCAATAACACACCACCTAATGTTCCTACTAAGCCAATCACTGCGCCTTGCACCATAAAAATACGTGTAATGGTCTGTGGTGACGCGCCTAATGTCCGCAAAATAGCAATATCGGCTTTTTTATCAGTCACCACCATCACTAAACTTGAAACAATATTAAAGGCAGCCACCGCAACAATTAACAACAACAACAAACCCATCATGGCTTTTTCCATTTGAATAGCACTAAACAAATTTCCATGTGTTTGAGTCCAATCTCGTGCTTCAAAATAACTGGGTAATTGGCTTAATAAATCTAATAACACAGGACGCGATTGAAAAATATCATGGAGTTTTAAACGTACACCTTGTACCTGATCGCCAATTCTTAATAACTTTCCTGCATCAGCAATGTGAATATAAGCGAGCATGCCATCAACATCTGCGCCAACTTTAAAAATCCCCACAACCGTAAAACGTTTAAAACGTGGAATCACTCCTGCTGGCGATACGGCTGCTTCTGGCAATACCAAGGTTAATTTATCACCTAATTGCACACCTAAGTTATTTGCTAATCCTTCACCCAACACGATACCAAAAGTATTGGCTTGTAAACTGTCCAAATGTCCCTGTGCCATGTGATGATGAATAATGGACACCTGCTTTTCGTAAACAGGATCAATACCCGAAATTAACGCGCCCGTCACTTGACCATTAGCCGTTATCATCCCTTGTAGTTGGCTAAAGGGTGCAACCGCAAGCACTTCGGGATTATGTTTAGCGTATTCGGCTAATTTAGGCCAATCATGAAAAGGTTGTTGTGAGCTAATCGTGGCATGAGGAACCATACCCAAAATACGATTTTTTAATTCACGATCAAATCCATTAAATACCGATAATACCGTGATTAAAACCGCCACCCCCAACACTAAACCAATGATGGAAGTCAAAGAAATAAAAGAAATAAAATGATTTCGACGTTTGGCTCGGGTATAACGCAAACCAATTAATAATGAAACAGGCTTGAACATGCTAAAAATTTAACCATACTATTAATAACTTATTTAAGTTATAACTTAGCTTAAGTATGCTGTTTAACAACGCCACTTTGACTAAGCTATAAGTTAAATACGCCACATTATCAATAAATTAACCTAACTTACTGTGCTAATAATCTTTACTACAACACCTTATTTGGTGTAAAAAGCATAACAAATTAAATAAAACATCTGTCATACATATGGCAAGTATGCCTTAAGAGTGGAACATCATGACTAAAGCCAATCAAGATAATCCTTTTGAAAGACGCTTACTTAATCGTGTGGATTCCACACTATCCCTGCATTATCAACCAATTAGTAGTGCAGATTCGTTAAAAGATCCTTATGACAGTAATTTTTCGTTACCGCGTTATTTTACGCTATTTGCTGAGATTGAGCAGGTAGATAGTGTTCAACGTAGTCAAATGCAATTATTAGAACGTGAGAACGAGCGTTTACATGGCTTATTTCAAGCTGTAAACCTCAAAATTGAGCTGTTAACAGGCGCGATTTATGATGGCCTAGCTAAGTTGTTATCCCCTATTCCCCAGCGTGTTAATTTAAGCGAAAGCGGTTTATCTTTTCATGCCACAGAAGCGATTACACCGGGAACACACTTGCATTTAGCCATTAGCCATTTAGAGCATCATTATCATATTGCCGCCACAGCACGTGTGGTTTATTGTGAAGATGAAGATTTAGAAGGCTTTAGAACAGGCGTGTATTTTATTAATATCAATCCCAGTGATCGTGCGCGTTTAGCTCAAGATATTGCCCGTAAACAACAAGAAAATGAAGCATTACAACCTTTTGCCAACCCTGAAGAATAACCGTAGGGATAACCCTTGTGGTTATCCTGTTGAATTTGAAATAAAAGGGTAAGCACAAGGCTTACCCCTACAAAAAATTATGCGCCACCCCAAGAGTCGCGCAAGCCTACAGTGCGGTTAAAAACCAACTTACCTGCTTGGCAATCGACTAAATCAGCAACAAAATAGCCTTCACGCTCAAATTGAAAACGTTCTTCACCTTGCGCTGTTGCCAAACTTGGTTCAACAACGGCCTGCACAACGGTTAAAGCATTCTCGTTAATACAATCTAAAAAGCTTTCGCCTGCTTCTGGATCAGGTTGCGTAAATAAACGATCGTACAAACGCACTTCGGCTGGAACGCCTAATGTGGCTGATACCCATTGAATCACGCCTTTAACTTTACGTCCTTCAGGATTTTTGCCCAAAGTATTTAAATCGGCAGAACAACGTAGCTCAACAATCTCACCTGCTTCGTTCTTGACCACTTCATCACAACGAATCACATAACAGTGACGCAAACGCACTTCGCCACCGACTACCAAACGTTTATAACCTTTGGGTGGATTTTCGCTAAAGTCTGCGGCATCAATGAAGATTTCTTTGGTAAATGGGATTTCTCGCTCACCCAATTCAGGTAAGTTGGGATGGCGTGCTGAAGATAAGGCTAAGGTTGCCTCTTCAACATTGGTAATCACTACTTTTAACGGATTTAACACCGCCATAGCACGTGGTGCTGTATTTTCTAAGTGATTACGGATACAAAATTCTAATAAGCTAAAATCAACCACACCATCACTTTTGGTGATGCCAATGCGCTCACAGAAATCGCGTAACGATTCAGGTGTATAACCACGACGACGCAAACCTGCAATGGTTGGCATCCGAGGATCATCCCAACCATTGACAATCTTTTCATCAACCAATTTTTTCAGCTTACGCTTACTGGTGACGGTGTAATTGAGATTTAAACGAGAAAACTCTATTTGTTGGGGATGCGCTGGCGTTTGTAAGGTATCTAACAACCAATCATAAAAAGGTCGATGATCTTCAAACTCTAGAGTACACAAAGAATGAGTGATGTTTTCTAAGGCATCCGAAATTGGGTGGGTATAATCATACATAGGATAAATCAGCCATTTATCCCCTGTTTGATGATGTGCCACTTTTTTAATGCGATATAAAACAGGGTCACGTAAATTAATATTGCCTGATGCCATATCAATTTTTGCGCGCAACACACACTCACCTTCGGCAAATTCACCCAAACGCATTTTTTCAAAAAGTGCTAAGTTTTCTTCAACACTACGATCACGATAGGGTGAGTTTTTACCTGCTTCACTAAAGCTACCGCGCGTTTGTTGAATTTGTTCGGGTGTTTGTGAGTCCACATACGCCTTGCCCATTTTAATTAAGGCAATGGCATAATCATGCAATGCATCAAAATAATTGGAGGCATAACGAACATCGCCTGCCCAATTAAAACCCATCCACTCGACATCACGTTTAATGGCATCAATATATTCCTGCGACTCTTTTTCGGGATTAGTGTCATCAAAACGCAAATTACACTCACCCTGACTCTCGACCGCAATGCCAAAATTCAAACAAATTGATTTGGCATGGCCAATGTGTAAATAACCATTAGGCTCTGGCGGAAAACGGGTAATGGCTTTGGCATGTTTGCCTGCGGCCAAATCTTCAACAATTTGTGCACGAATAAAATCTTTGGCTTCCATTAAACAACTCATATGATTAGCGTAAATTAGCTTCTAGTAAACGCACTTGCTATAATGCTTAGGTGCAAATATTAAAAAGACAAGTCTAGCGATTGCTTAGCCTAGTCTCAAGTAGTAAACCCTCAACAAACTAGGAAACGAGAATGAAAGTTGCATTAAATACTAATTTCGGTCGTATTGTTTTAGAATTAGATGAAGTTAACGCGCCAAAAACATCTGCTAACTTTGTTAGCTATGTTAAAAGTGGTCACTACAACGGCACTATTTTCCACCGTGTTATTCCAAACTTTATGATTCAAGGTGGTGGTTTTGAAGCCAACATGAATCAAAAATCTACTAAAGCTCCTATCGAAAACGAAGCTAACAACGGTTTAAAAAATGATGTTGGCACGATTGCGATGGCTCGTACTCAAGACCCACATTCTGCCTCTGCTCAATTCTTCATTAACACTAAAAAGAATGACTTTTTAAACCATTCCAGCAAAACCGTTCAAGGTTGGGGTTATGCGGTATTTGGTAAAGTGGTTGAAGGCATGGACGTTGTTACAGCTATTGAAAAAGTACGCACTGGCAACAAAGGTTATCATGGTGATGTGCCTGTTGAGCCAGTTGTCATTGAAACAGCAGAAGTTGTTGAGTAATTTATAAATAATGAGCTGGGCAAAATGCCCAGTAAGCGTAGCGTGGGTTTAGGAACAAAACCCACGATAATTAAATGTGAATCGTGGGTTTCCTACGTCAACCACACGCTACGATACTAACACATATAAAATCTGTTAAATCTGAATCATACACTTGATTCAGCATCATAGGTTTCATTCCTCAACCGCACACTACAAACATCACTAAGCATTTATAAATTATTTTACAACACATATAATTACAACGATTAGCAACTCTCAATATATAACACACCATGAAACCCACTTATTTTATCTCTGACTTACATTTAGCTGCCGATTTGCCACGTGTCACCCAAGGTTTTACGCAACTATTAGCCAAACTGCAAAACAATGCTCAAGCCTTATATGTCTTAGGCGACCTATTTGAAGTATGGGTAGGTGACGATAATCTTAGCGACTATAATCAACAAATTATTCGGTGTTTCAAACAGTTAACCCAAAATGGTGTGGCCTTATATTTTGTTCATGGCAATCGGGATTTTATGCTAGGTGAAGCATTTGCGACTGCGTGTGGTGGCCAATTATTGGCTGAACGTACCGTCATTAAATTAGGTGAACAATCCATTTTAGTTGAACATGGTGATGCTTTATGCACTTTAGACGAAAAGTTTATGGCGTTTAGAGCGCAAAGTCGTCATCCATTATGGCAACAAGGTATGTTAGCTAAACCATTGGCCGAACGTGTACAAATTGCTGAATTGTGGCGCTTACAAAGCAAAATGCAAAACAGTAATAAGCCCGAAAATATTATGGATGTGACACCACAAGCGGTGTTAGATACCTTACAACAATATCAACTGACCACCCTACTACATGGTCATACTCATCGTCCAATGATTCATCATATCACTCTGAATAATGGAGCAATTGGTCAACGTATTGTCTTAGGTGATTGGCAAGAAGAGACAGGCAGTGCCGTTATTGGTATTGCTGATGAGCAAGGTATTAGATTAGAAGATTATCAGTTTTAGCTTCGACTACGCTCAGCTACCTTATTAAAAGCCTCGGTTATGGGCTGGCTGAGCGAAATCTAAGCCAAAAATACAAAACGGCTACTTAAAGTAGCCGTTTTGTATTTGCCAAATAGTCAATATTAAGTGTTAAACACCTGCATTTTTTAGGCGGTTAGCATGTTGACGGTAGGCATCTTTTGGATCTGGAGCAAATAAACCTTGTACACCAAAGGTATGGTTAATCGCGTCAGCATGGTTCCACGGATAATCATCACGAATCACTTTACCAAAGTGACTAGAACAACGACCAATTAAGCCATCATTTGGCTCTGTACCTGCCAAACCTGTTAAACCAAAAAAGTAATCTAAGGGGTCAGCAGCATTGGTAAATGACGATGTTCCACTCCATGAATAGTTTTTAATACCATTAGCACTGGTGTAAGCACCTTCACCACAAGCGGTTGTTGGCACACCGTTTGGATGTTGAGCATTAAACGTTGCCGCACCTGCCGTTGTTAAAGATGCCAATGCTGCTAAAGAATCTTCTGGACGGTTATTACCTGCTAAAAAGTTTAAAATTCCCATCACACCATTTGTCACACTGCCAATTACGCTTTGTGCCGTACCAGCAGGAACCACACCATTTAACATATCAGCAACAGGACTACCTTTAACTGGACTATGCACCATTGTCAAAGAAGCAACTTTAGACGGAATAGCTGTTGCAACATAACGCACCGAAAAGCCACCATGACTATGGCCTAATAAATTAACTTTTTGTGCGCCACTAATCGCTAAAATATTTTGTACTTGAGCTAACAATTGCTCACCACGCGCCTCAGAGCTATTTAAAGCCGAAGCCGATGTTGTATAAACTTTACCACCACTATAAGTAATAGAAGAAGGAATCTCGTACCAATAATCAATAAAGCCCACTAATTTCTCAAAGCCCAACACACCTGGTGCTAACACAATAGGATACTTGGTTTTGGTATAGGTACAGTCTTCCCACCACCAACAAGCTTGAGCTTGACTAGCAACCATAGAACTGGCTAATAATGTTGCTGTTGCAAGTAATTTTTTCATGGTTATTGTCCCCTGTTGTTGTCTTTATCGTGTGTCGATTTTTGTTTATTAAATTATTAATATTATTTTTACAGGGTATATGAATTTATGAAATTTAGAGTATTTACTTTAATTATTGGATGCAATTTTAGCCTAAAAAAACAACTACTCCAGTGACATTTTAGATTATAGATGTCATTTTTTTGCTTTTTTGCGACAAAGTGATAAAAGATAGCAACTAAATGACAAACAGCCACTAATAGTGGCCGTTTATATAGAGAACTTACGCATTTCACCGAAATTAGCATGTTTTTAGAGTATAAAATCGTTAGCAATGGTTAAAGTACAAACCGCATAAGTCCCAGTTTAGCTATTAATAACTTTTAGGGTTTAACACCTTCATCGTGCATGGTTTCAAAGGCTCCTACTCGCACTCTTTCCTGTTCTGTAAAATCTTTATTTTTGATTTCATTTAACTGACGTTGACGTTCTGCATCACTTAAAGCTGGATTTTTTAAAATACCCTCTCTGGTTTGCAAATAGGTATTAATACGCTTATCCCATTCTGCTCGCTCTTGATCTAATGCCTCTAAACGCTCAGTTGCTTCAACACCCACAATTTGCTCACGAATGGTACGTAATTCTTCTGGTTTGCCACCTCTGGCTTTCCAGTCATCCGTTAATGTTGTTAACTCTTGATATTTATTAAGCGTTTGAACACTTTCTTTTAAATGTGGAGGTAAGGTGTTTAATAACTCTGCTGTACGTTTAGCTTTTTCGGTAGCACTTAAACTTTTATCTTGCATCACCTCAATACGCGCCATAGTGTAACGATCATAGGTATCTTCATCACCAAAAAAAGCATCAATCACTTCGCGAGACATATACTGCGTTCTTAACGCAGCAATTTGCTCTTTTTGTTGACGAATAGCCGCCATATTTTTGGCTGGATCACCCTGTATTTGCGCAATACGACCTAATGCATCACGATATGCCAAATAACTATCCAAAATTTGTTCGGCTTGTTTTGCTGCTTGAGGATGATCTGCTAATTTATGACGAATATAAGCACGAATACGCGCAATAATAGTGGTTAAATCTTCCTCACCAATCGCGGATAAAAAGTAATCAAAGGTTTGTCTAATACTTTGACTTATAATTAAATTACCATTTTTATCAACTTCTAACGCACCATCTACTTCGGTATCACTCAATGATTTTGGCATATTTTCACGGCCAGTTTTAAAGCGTGTATCCGTTTTAGATTTTTCAATTGCTGCCGCAACTTCTTGGGCACTAGGAAGACCTTGTGGTGCTGTTACTGCTGCGGCTGGAGCCTCCGTTTTGGCATCATCTGGACTACGTGCTAACCATAATAAAATAACGGCAATCACCGCTAAAGTAACACTGACACCAATTGCGATTTTACGTTGCATTGTTGTTTTTTCCTTGAATTTATTTTTTTTGTGAACGGTGGAGTTTAAATGATTTCAGCCCCCAAAAGCAAAACTGGCTCAGCAAGCTGAACCAGTTTTTCTGAAGAACACTTAAAAAGTGTTTTAAATTATACGCCTGCTACTTTTAAACGGTTAGCGTGTTGACGATAAACATCTTTTGGATCTGGTGTAAACAAACCACGTACGCCGAATAATTGATTAATTGCATCACCGTGGTTATGTGGATAATCATCACGGATCACTTTACCAAAATGGCTAACACATTTACCTACTAAGCCGTCATTTGGCTCAGAAGTAGAAACTAAAGACATTACACCAAAGAAAGTATCTAATGGATCCAACACATTCGTTACAGCAGAAGTACCACTCCAAGAATAGTTTTTGATACCATTAGTTGTATAAGCACCTTCACCACAAGCTGTTGTCGGTACACCATTTGGATGTTTGGCATTAAATGCGGCTGCGCCTGCTGTATCTAAAGATTTCATGCTAGCCATAAAATCTTCTTTATAGCTATTACCAGCTAAGAAAGTAATAAAGTTAGAAACTGCCGTACCCACAGTTTGTACTACATCACCTGCAACTGTACCGTCTGTACCTGTTAAAATAGCAGCACCTTTAACGCCTTTTACTGGGCTATGAATAGTGGTTACCGAAGCAACTCTACTAGGAATAGCCGTTGCTACATAACGAACAGAAAAACCACCGTGGCTGTGACCCATTAAGTTAACTTTGGCTGCACCACTGATTGCTAAAATATTTTGTACTTGGGCTAATAATTGTTCACCACGAGCTTCAGAACTATTAAACGCTGAAGCTGAAGTTGTGTAAACTTTGCCACCACTGTAGCTAACTGCAGAAGGAATACCGTACCAATAATCCACAAAACCCACTAATTTATCAAAACCTAAGACGCCTGGTGCTAAGACCATTGGATATTTAGTTTTTGTATAAGTACAATCTTCCCAAAACCAACAAGCTTGTGCTTGACTGGCAACAATAGAGCTAGCTAATAAAGTTGCGGTAGCAAGTAACTTTTTCATGGTTGTTTTCCTCGGTTTACCTTCACAGGCATTTAGTTTTTAATTTAAATTTTTAATTAATTTTTAGAGTAAAAATACTATTTTTTATTTGCAAGATATTCGTTTTGTTTATGTGGTTTATTTTATGGAAATTAGCGTCAAAAAAATTGTGAATACGCGACACAGACTGGTAATTGACGACACACCGACAAACGGTAATTGTCTGACAAATGGCACATCAAATCAGATAAATGGTATTTTTAAGTCTAGACAAAATAAAAAGCCTCTCAATTTGGAGAGGCTTTTTGTTAAATAGCGCGCTTTAGGACTTACGCGGTTATCGCTTATTTGTTCGCATTTTAACCGTTTACAACGGTTTTATGTTCACAAAACGCGCTAATTGCGGTGCAATGCGTAAGTCAAGGCTTTCAATGCGTGGATTTTTTTTGACTTGGTACGCCACTATGAAAGCGTATTTGATTATCAGGCGATAAAATTAACTCCGCTTCTTTTTCTTTAAAAAATGCCACACGTTCACTAATATCAATCGGGCTATATAAACGTGCTAAGTTTAAATAATCCTGAAAATGACGAGCTTCTGATTTTAATAAAAAGGTATAAAAACGTTTTAACTCATCATCTAAATAAGGAGCAATGGCGGCAAAACGCTCACACGAGCGTGCCTCAACAAAAGCACCAACAATCAGCACATCCACTAAATGTTCTGGTTCATAGGTACGCACATGTTTACGTAAACCACCTGCATAACGTGCAGGAGTAACAGGCATATAAGGCAAGCCACGCTTGGCCATAATTTCCATCACTTGTTCATAATGCAACAATTCTTCACGCGCTAATTGAGCTAACTGCTCTTGTATAGGGAGTTTGTCGTTATAACGAAACAATAAATTAACCGCTGTGCCTGCGGCTTTCTTTTCACAATTAGCATGATCTTGGAGCATTAAAGGAATATCTTGCAACATGGCGTCAATCCATGCTTGGGGGGTGGTGCATCCTAAAAACTCATAAATGGGTTGTAAAAAATCACTCATCTTCTATAGGCTCTCAACAACTTCATGGTAAATTATACGAGTTTTAATCACTTAACTTACATATTTAAATAACAATGTCTGATATTCAATCCACTCCCCCACAAACACTATCTTCCAAAGATAGTTTTTTATTATCCGTTTTAGGCTTTTTTAGTCGCCTATCCTTATCTTTTTTACAATGGTTAGGCTTAATCATTGGCAGTATTGCCGCATGGTTTCCACATGGCCCTGCTTGGGTAATTCGTCGTAATCTTAAATTATGCTTTCCTGAAAAAAGTGAACGTTGGGTGAATGACACAACCAAACTCAATTTAATTTATACCGCACAAACCGCCTTAGAGTTTACTAAAACATGGGGAATGCCACCCGAATACAGCCTGAGTCAAATGACCGAAGTCGAAAATATGGAGATTTTTACAGACGCAGTAAAATCACCAAAAGGCTGTTTTATTTTAGTGCCTCATCATGGCAACTGGGAATTTATGAATGCATGGGTAAGCTCTCATTGTAGCCCCGTGATTATGTACAAACCGAGTAAAAACAAAGCGATGGATCTTTTTGTCCGTCAAGCACGAAGCCGTTTAAATAGCACTCTTGTTCCAACTGATGAAAGTGGTGTAAAAGCGGTGTTTAAAGCCCTAAAATCAGGTGGTGTGTCAATTATTTTGCCCGACCATACCCCACACGATAACGGTGGGATGTTTGCTCCATTTTTTGGAACCTCGGTGTGGACAGGCATTTTAACGTCTAAACTGATTCAAAAGACTCAATGTGAAGTGATTATGCTATCGTGTTTACATCATCCTTCAGGAAATGGTTTTAAAATTACCGTTGATAAAGTAGAACCTGATGTGTATAGCAAAGATTTATTAACATCGGTTTCTGCGGTAAACAAAAGTGTTGAAAACTTGATTCGGCGCAATCCAGCCCAATATCAATGGGTATATAAACGTTTTAAAAAATGTGAGCATTTAAAAAACGTTTATCAATAGGAGATCATCGGTGGTCAAAACCTTTCATCAAAAAAATGTTGAAAAAAACCAACAAATGACCACCTCTTCACCTGTTATAGTGAAGGATACCGACATTACTCCCAAGACTTTTCATGGTAAACAATCAACCGTAATGGACAACAATCAACCCAAACCTTTATTTAAACCAAATGTGCAAGCAACGGCAGATGAGCAAAGCCTCCAACAAGTACAAGGCTCTATTGCCCGTCTACAATTGGATGACTATGAGTTTTCAGCCAGCGACATCGCCAAAGCGACTTTGTTAAAAGCCGCTATTCGCATTGATGATCCGAGTTATGTCACCGATTATGGCGCAGAAGCTTGCCAACAAAGTGAAACCATCCTCAATCAACTCAATACTATTTCACGTAATGATTATGCCGAAGGCGTGCGTAAATATTTGGGCTATATTTTAACCGATACCCAAAAAGTGGATATTGAAGCGATTAGTAAAGGCGGAGAAAAATCTTTTTTTTCGCGTTTGTTTAGCAATGGCATCAGTACAAAATCGGACTTTTTAGGCTTAGAACGTGATATTAAAAGTAATATGACGTTTTGCCAAAATCGCTTAAACCAACTCAAAAAGACCCAACAAATTTTTAGTGAATTATTTGCCAAAAATGAGCAGCAATTTAAAGACCTAACCCAGTATTTGTTAGCAGGTCAACTCCGTTTGGAAGAAGAGCAACAACTGATGCAACAACAAAATCCTGTGGCGGCTAATGTCTTTGCGCAACAAGCATTAATTGACAAACAAAATGCCCTGTCTCGCTTTGAACGAAGATTGCAAACGCTAAAGGTTTTACGACATACGGTGTTATTACGTATTGGTCAACTACGTTTAGAACAACAAAACACGCTAACCTTAATTGATCAAGCGAATGAAACTCTAAATTTAGTGGTGCCTGCTTGGAAACAACAAATCTTAGCTTTATTCTCACTCTCCAGTAGTGATAATAACAGTTTGTTATATCAACAACTTGCTGACACACAACAATCATTACACCAAAAACTACTCTCTTTAAATGAGACTAAGGAAAGATCATGAGCAAATTTAAACCAGCTTCTGCTTTTGACAGCAACACTTCTTCTGCTGCCCCAACCACCACTGCCCCTGTTGTGCCTGAACCCAATTTTAACAGTAGCACTAATCATGCTTTAGTCACTGCGCCTGAACACAACACGCCTGTGGTTTATCAAGCACCTACACAGCCTGCATCTTACCTTGATATGGTACTGGCCAAACATGAACAACGTTTGCAACAAGAAGGCTCAGACCTTAATAAAATTCGGGCTGAAGTGGCTAAAATTGCCCAAAGTTTTGACCCTCGTCGTGCTGATGCCATTCATACTTTAGGTTCACAATCTGGCGCAAAAGTGGTGCAATACTCTGACAAGTTATTATCGCAAGTTAAAAGTAAAGATTTAGAAGGTTTGGGCGATAACTTAAATGAAGTCGTGTTATTGGCCAAAGGTATTAATATTTCTAGCTTAGTTGATAGTTCTAAATCCAAAATTCCTTTAATTGGCGGCTTAATTGACTCTTTTAAAATGAATAAAGAGAAAGTTTTAGGTCGTTATGAGAGTTTAAGCAAGCAGATCGAAAAACTTATCAAAGAAATGCAAGGCTCACAAGTGCGTTTAGCAAATCGCATTCAGGATTTAGAAAAAGTCTATACCTTCAACGTTGAAGAATATCACACCCTTGAATGTTATATTTTAGTGGGTGAAGTCAAAATCGAAGAGTTACGCGCCGAAATTGCTGATCGTCAAGCCGCGCCTGCCGCTACTAATCCGATGGAAGCTCAAGCGATTTCTAACTTGCAGGATGTACTCAATCGTTTAGAAAAACGGGTTCATGATTTACGCACCATGCAAATGGTTGCCGTACAAACTGCACCGATGATTCGTATGGTGCAGAGCAATAATCAGTTATTGATTGATAAATTCCGCAATTTACAAGAACTCACTATCCCCTCTTGGAAAAAACAATTTACCTTAGCGGTTGCTTTGATTGAACAACAAAAAGCCGTTGAATTGACACAAAAAATTGATGATACCACCAACGATTTAATGCGTCGTAATGCTGAATTATTAAAACAAAACTCGGTAAATACAGCTCGTGCCAATCAACGTGCGGTAGTTGATATTGAAACCCTTGAATATGTACAACAAACCTTAATTTCTACTATTGAAGAAGTTGAACAAATTCAACGTGATGGTGAACAAGCACGTGCTGATGCAGTGATTAAAATGGAAAGCATGAAAGGCGAATTAATTACTAAATTAGGTGGTCGGACTTAATTTTTCTTAGGAGCAAAAATATGGCTATTAACTTAAAAAAAGGTGAATCGATTAATTTAAGCAAACGTGAACCTAACTTACGCAAAATTCGTGTGGGTTTAGGTTGGGATAAACGTTCTGGTGGTGCTGATTTTGACCTAGATGTTTCGGTATTTGTTTGTAATTTAAATGCAACTCGTGAACCCAAATTACTGGGTGATGAATATTTTGTGTTTTATAACAACAAACAATCACCTGATGGTGCAGTCACCCACTCTGGCGATAATCGTACAGGTGATGCGGCTGGCGATGATGAAAGCATTATGGTGGATTTAGGTAAAATTAATCCACAAGCACAAGAAATTTCTTTTGTGGTTACCATTCACGAAGCTGACACACGTAATCAAAGTTTTGGTCAAATCCAAAACGCCTATATTCGTTTGTATGATAACGATAAAGTCGTTGCTGACTATGATTTAGACGAAATGTTTTCAAACGAAACCGCTGTACAATTTGGCTCATTTTTTAAATTAGATAATGAGTGGTTGTTTAAAGCCGTTGGTGCAGGTTACCGTTTAACCTTAAGTGATTTTATTGAGGGTTATCAATAAATTGTGCGAGAGTATACGACTTACGCTTTTAACCTTCAGGCGTGTTTTTTGCTCACTAAATAATCGCGACAGCGATTGTTTAGTAAGCAAATAAGCAATACCAAAGTTGTTTAACTCCCTAATTTTCATCCAAGCACTTAGGCAACTATAGGGGTTATTGACCTTAAAATTGCCTAAGTTATGCTTTCTTAAAAATAAAAACTATAGCAAAATGAATTACATCATCAAAATAGCTTTTAGCCTGCTCTGTTTAAATTCTGCTCATTGTTATGCAAAACATACTCTTTTTTTGGGTGGAGGTGGTGTTAACTATCAGCTTATTGAAAATGATTTATATACCAATCAACAACTTGTAAAAGAGTCTGGCAATTTAATTAGCATTAATTATGGTGTAGATTACGCGCTCAACCAACATCTGATATTACATGCACAAGCTCAACAGAGTTATGGCATCATTGATTATGATGGGCAAACACAAAGCGGAATACCTCATCAAAGTGAAACTACACACATTATCAATCAAGGCTCTGCAAGACTAGGCTATTTATTAAGCAAGCAAAGTGAAATTTATATTGGCTTTCATGGTCAACAAGATTTACGCGATGTTGCCAATCATAATGGGGTTTATGGTGCAACTGAGCTCTATACAAAGATATTTAGCAAAATCGGTTTAAAACAAGGTTTTCAACTTCATAAAAATCACTATATACAATTACTTAGCGAAATCTATCAGCCTTTATTCGCTGAATCCTTTGTTGATTCTAGAGTCAATGATGATGTCACTATTACGCTAAAACAAGGCAATGCTTACGCTTGGGGCATTCAATATCAGTATCAGTATGCGAGTAAACAAGGACTTTTTCTTCACTACAATGATACGAACATACGTTATAAAAAAAGTAGCCTTGCTACACAAAGTATTTATGGCCAAGCAACAGGAAATTATTTATATCAACCACCGATTCGTTTTCAGCAAAAAACACTTGCCGTTGGTATGACATGGCAATTTTAGAACTTACGCGGTTATTTATCGCTTATTTGCTCACTAAAAAATCTCTTTTATAATTACTGAGCTGAGTCGAAGTAACGATTTTTAGTTCATAAAACGCGCTAATTTCGGCGAAATGCCTAAGTCCTAGACTTCCTTAAATGAGTTGTACAACCAATAAAATAACCCAAAAAACGACCACGCGAAAACAC
>NZ_CALETI010000110.1 GCF_937920075.1 uncultured Agitococcus sp. | reverse complement strand
CTGCTCTTTTTTCTCCCCATCGATAACATATTCTTTTGTAGAAATGCGACTAAATTTAGATTTATTTATTGCCCCATAATGATAGATTTCTTGATAGTCAGATAGCTCCAACGAAAGTAGTAACGGGACTGTACAACTATTTTTATAATCCCTTCGAGGACTGTCACTCCAATTCATCCAATTTTTTGGATTGTAATATTGTGCCAAATCATCTAACTGGACTCGATCTATTAGATAATAACAGTCTGTATTTTCAGCATAAATCGATATTTTTCCCAAAATTGCATAGTGAATTAATTGCTTTTTATTAACTTTTATCTCAACAGCAGCAGCAGTCAGTGAATATACGATGGATTCAGACACTCTGTTGGCTGGTATATCTACGCCTAATTGACTAGATGTCTTATCACAAACTGAAGTATCTATTATATTTTTTTTAGCCCAATTTCTAATGCTTTGCTCAGAGCAACCATGCTCTTTGGCAAGCTGTGCAATTGTTTTTTTACCATTAATCCATTCGTTAACGATTTGTTGTTTTAACTCTTCAGAAAGATTTTTTTTTGACATATAAAAGAATCTCAAGCATGATGACTGTGTTAACAAATAAGCTCCCACTTAAATTATATCAAGTCCCCTGACATTACCATCACTACACAACTTTATTAGACATTAGATGAATCGATGACTTCATTAAGTAACTTTTATTAGCACTTCACCATTTCTCATATCTCCATCATCAAAACTGCGCCATATAAAATGCTCACACATCACTAAGTATATTTTTCTTAAAAAATAAGCAATTCATTTGTCGTGTTTTTCGCGCTAAAAACATGACAAATATTGATGATTGTTTAGATGTATTGGAAGAATCATAGTCATACTAATTTTTTTAAATCAGCTTGAACTCTTCTACACGACAGCAATAGCCATAGACCTAATTACCCAAGAAATGACAAGCTCCAACCAAATAAAGTGTTTAAAAAACAATTACATGTTTAAAGTCATTATAGTTTCCTATTTTTTCTATAATGGCCAGTTGCAGTGGATTCATGACGAAATATTTGCTGAATAGTCAACTCTATTCCACTCAATCGTGCGTTTGCGCCAGTGGGTTTCGATCGATTGTGTAAAGTCAGGGCGAACCAACTTAGCACGGTTCTCACACCAATCAGCAGACTCAGAACGAATCACCACCCCCTCCAAAGCCCCCTGACGATAGTGGCTTGGCGTATCCATCACTACTGTCTTCAATTCAGCCAATGTGAACTTACCGTGCATTACTTGTGGTACTGTCAATAATCCTGTGTTATGCGCTAGTATGTTGCGTCTTGATGTACTCCAAAAGCGGCCAACAGAACGGTCATAAACATCAAACAGTAAGAACCAATCTGGTAGTGCGGCATAGTCGAGCGAATGGCGTGCAGCACACCACTCGCCAAACAAAATCAAATCGTGGGTGAGTACGGAATACAAGGCCTCCCTATGCTGGGCTAACCATGCAGGCAAACGGGAAAATTGACCTGCATGGGGTTCGGACAGGTATTGCCCTCGGTTTTGACTCCGCAATTGTCCTTTTGTATCTAATGAAATCCCTAGGTTGGCTCCATCTAATTTTTCTTCCACGACGACATCCCCAGCAAGTAATGCTGCTACTTCCTGAGAAGACAGGACTTTGTCATCGCGCGGTGTACCTACTGCCAACCAAGCTAAGTGTGGTGTGTGTGGAAAACGGAAGAAGTCAGACATTATGGTAACTCAGGCTTTGCCTTATTAGGGAACTTGTTTTGGTAAAACTTACAAGCGTCTGTTGGACACAAAAACTCGACTCGCACCCCTTTGGTATTTAAAACTGGCCACCAATCCAGCCATTTGCAATCAGCTGCTTGCAGAATAGGAGGTTTGTCTGGATGAGCGTATGCGACGGCGGCAAATTTACGATCTGGTGCATCAAACAAAGGTTCCAATACAGAATCAGGAAACTCTACAAAACAATCTTGTGCGGTCTCATTCAAGCTAACCGACTCTATCCTTTGTGGGTTACGCAACAACCACTTCAAAAAAACATCACCTACGCCCTTGGGTGGATTGAGTCGTGTCTTATTTTGATATTCACCGAGAATTCGGTAACCATCATCAATTATTGTGATACCAGATTCTTGTATAGTCCGCAATCGACGAATGCACTCCTCAATACACTCATCAGATACATCATGATGTTGCTCATTTGCCACTAGCAACACATTGGTATCAATGACTAGCTTGTTCATTTATCCTGTCCTTTGGCTTTTAATTCTTTTCTACGCTGTACTGCTGCCAATGTGCGACCAGCTATGTCTGCCATTTCGTCACCAAAAAAGTTTTCTGGCCAATTTTCAATTTCACCAAACATGTTCAACCGCAGTGGCTCAAGCTCTGTCGTTGCACCCGCACGCCTACAAAAGTACACAGCAACATCTTCTGGCTTGACCACACCTTCCGCTACACGACGTTGCAAGCGATTAAGAAAGTGTTCAGAATGACTTTCTACAATCAACTGAACATTACGCTCTTTACCATTTTCACGTGCCTGTGTTGCAGAGATAAATACGTCCGCCAATTCAGCCTGTACTTGTGGATGCAAATGAATCTCGGGTTGCTCCATCCATATAGTCGAATCAAAAGGACAATAAAAGGCCTGAACCAATGCTGGCAAAACTTGAGAAACACCAAAACCCACATCGGTAATCTTCACTTCACTGGCACTGGCATGGGTTTTTACCAAAACCTCAAACTCTTTCCGACCTTCGGCCACAGGCTTGACAACAAAGCTTTCGATAATGCCTAAATCTTTTAGCCATTGTGCTATAAACTCATCAAAGCGGTATTGTCTCATTCTAAAACCACGACTGAGCTTACGCTCCTGAGCATTGGCAGCCAAAATTGCTGCAATCGCAAACTCACCTCGTTGTCCTACACTATCTGGTGTTTCACCTGACCAAGAATAAATACGTTTGGGATGATCGCGTAAAGGGCCTAAATAATAAACACTGTTGAGGGCAGCCTCAGTTTGCAACGCAAAATCTGACAAAAAATCGGCATTTTGGAAGCGCGCTCGGCTTTGATCTGAAATACGATAAAATTTGTCTGGTGCATCAAGCTTCCACACCCTACCTGTTGTTCTGACAAATTTATACTCTTCCGAAGTAAGCTCCAGCTTGTTTTTGCCGTCACTCGTATAAGCGATTTGAAGAACTGGCTTTTGTTCTTCTTTCAAGGAATAGTTCAACTTCTGAACAATAGGCTGTTCTCTTACATCACTTTTCATGGCTACTGAAAGGCTCAACTCGTTTCCAACAAACCGAGTTTGTGTGATTGGATCTTTTACTTCCAATTTTGTGGGCAACTTCCAACCCAAATTAAATTTTAACTGCTGCTCAATATCATGATTGTGTAAGCATTCAGCAAAAGTTCCCAAATCAATCAGCGAATTTTCATCACCCAACTGTAATGCCCGTTTGCGATCTACCGACAATACAGTTTGCTTGAGTGCTAACAATAAATGTCCCAAGCTGCTCTTTCCAGCACTATTGGCACCAAAAATTACCGTGAGTGGTGCCAACCGAACATCACCAGTATCTTGCCATGCTTTAAAATTCTTTATTCTAAATTCGGTCAACATGATTAATTTCTCATTATCTAAATAGCTAGTAGCTTAACTTCCACACCTATACGCTTAGTAAACAACAGCCCATCCTCTTGACGACTATCAAGCCGTAAACAAACACTTTTCTCAAAAACTTATGAGGCTTTTGGTGATATTGTTACTATATATTGGAAATGCTACTGCTCTGCTTCATTGACACAGTTTAATTTATACAGGCTCCAATGACTGATTTAAATTGATTTAGCTCGCTTCATGATACTGCTCATTAGAAGATACTCATTTGATTAATTTAATCTTGACATTTAATAGCACGTGCAACTTATCTAAAATATGCCAGTCTGAATGACATTATATTTAAAACTGCGCCATAACTGCGCCACTTTCACATCAAAACTGCGCCATATAAAACGCTTACCTCATATCTAAACATATTTTTCTAAAAAAATAAGCAATTCATTTATCGTGTTTTTCGCGCTAAAAACATGATAAATATTAATAAGCATATACATGTAATAGAATAGAATCGACTCATTCCTTTCGCCAACCAACTCAAGCTCAGTAACACTTTAAGCCCACAAAACACAAGGCCATCAAAAAAGCAATATATAAATTGCTTTTGTAGAAAAGTCACACTACTATTATTTCATCATCAAAAAAAGCAACTTATTTGTTGACAGGTCTATGAAAAATTTACTGCAACAACTCAAAGAACGCCGTCTTGAAGTGGGCTTTAAACAAAACGATATGCTGTTGCGTGTGGGTATGTCACGTCAACAATATCAACATCTAGAATCCAAAGGAAATCCTCGATTAGATACCCTTGAGTTGCTTGCTAAAGGGCTGAATAGTGAATTGATGCTCATTCCTAAAGAAAAGCTCACGGCAGTTTTAGCCATACTTGAGCAATCACCGCATCATAAGCCAACAGATAATCACGTCAATATTAAGAAGACGCTTAGTCATTCAACGCTTGAAGAAGCTAATTCTGGCAGCGCACTTGCAGATAATCCTTGGCAATTTTTGTTTGGAGATAATGAGTGAGTGACAAGGTCAATATTCTTAAGCTTAGCTTACATGGCCAAGTGATTGCTTATTTAGTCGGCTTTCAACATGGCCGTAACACGCTCAGTAATTAACGCTTGAATATCGCTTACTGTACATCACCTGCTGGACTGGCATTTTCTAACACGGCACGGTCACGTTGTAACTCTGCCTGTAACTCGGCCTCGGAAGGTAAAAACGCACGATAACGACTAGCGAATACTTGGCCACAGCCTCGTTGCGCTCAGAACAAAGAATTAACCCTAATATCGGGTTATCGCCTTCGCCTCGGTATTGCTCCTCAAAGATACGAACATACATATCCATCTGACCAACATCTTGATGCGTAAGTTTACCCACCTTTAGGTCAACCAATAAAAAGCACTTGAGCAAATAATTGTAAAAAACCAAATCGACAAAAAAATCATCGCTCTCAACACGTAAGTGTTTTTGCTGCGCGACAAAAGCAAAGCCTTTACCTAGTTCCAGCAAAAAGGACTGTAATTGCTCGATTAAGTTGGTTTCTAACAGCACGCGTAAGATGCAAGCACCCTAGAGCAAAATAAACAGAAACTCAGTAATCAATGAATCCCAAAACTGCCCCATAATCGGCTGGGTGCTTATCACACTTGACGCACGAGTTATGCGTTTGATATAGCCAATGAATAACTTTAACTATGAGTCGCTTCACGCTCTAGCGCAATTTGTACCCATTGATTAAGACTCATACCTGCCGCTGTTGCAGCGGCTGCAATACGCTCATGTAAAGACGGAGGTACACGAGTAATAAACTTTCCCGAAAAATTCTTGTATGGCTCTAAACCTTGCTCTTGGCAAACTTCTAAAAAGGTTTTAAGTGATGCTTCACCTTCTTTGTGTAGCCCATCCACACTATCAGCGTAAAAATCTGCACCACCATTTAAGCCAACAAACTCGCCTCTAAATAAGCCAACATCAGGGTCAAAGCTAATCACAGCAATATGACCGTTAATCATCATTTGATTGTTCATCATCTGTTTGCTCCTTAATAGATTCGGGGGTGGTGTCATTGGTTTCTAACCAACGGCGAATACTAGCTACAGCTCCTTTGTCAGTATTCCGCGATGGATGCGGACGGTGATAGACCTGCACTTGTCCAAACAAAATGACAGCAACTCGTGAACCTTCACACTCTTCTATGGTTGCACCCAATGCTTTAAACAAGGCTTCTACATCTCGCCATTGCACATTGCTTGATACTGGACGCGCAAAGATAGCGGCGAGAGTTTTAATATGTTTACGCTTCATCGCTTTTCTTTTATTATGGCTTCATCAATATGATAGTATCAAAAAAAGATACTATGTCAATATTTAAAGTATGAATTGAATATAGGCATAATTCCGAAATAGACGCATAACTCTTTTTCATAAAAAGTCGCATTCGGCTGAGCACCAATAAACTCAATAATATAAGGGTCACGAATAAAATCGCGTGGATCGTTTGGTGCATGCTGATTAATCAGCGTAACTGCTTTTGCTCTTACGGCTGACTGGTCTTTGGCTTGATAACAGGCGTTCATAAAAAAGTGTGCTGATTTGACGATCCAAAGCACGCGCACTCCAGCCTTACTGTGACATCTACAAGTTTTCTTTAGACATAACTGTGCAATGCAAGCCTATTCAGCAAGTTTTACATTCGCCTCAAAACGAGGTCTTGGCACATGATTTTTTGCAATTGTAAGCTCGGGGTCTGTGGCTGTACAGTAAAAAGTTGATTCAAAGATGGTTTAAATAAAGACCCCTGCTTCTGAATTTAACGCCAATGTGAATGATTTTGTGCTACGATAGTACAAAGAAATCTAAAGCTCTTTTTGAACAAAAATTTTGGCTGTTTTGGTTACGGTAACAGGCACAGTAACTGTATTTTGTAACAAAATAAAACATAGTAATTTCAATAAATTAGAGGGCATTTCGATTGTCGCCATCCCAATCAAACCCTTGAAAAGCCTAGAAAAATCTAGGCTTTTTGTTGATATTTATCTAAGCTGCGCCGCCACCACCACTATTTCCACTTTCCACAACGGGTTTGCCAAAGATGTTTGCACACAAGCACGTGGTGGCGCAAAGCCTTGATTTAACCACCCATCCCACACCTTATTCATGCCTGCATAATCGGCCATATTCGTTAAATAAATAGTCACTGTTAACAAATGATCTTTACTACTTCCTGCTTGTGCCAATAAATCATCAATCATTGTCAACACTTCGGCTGTTTGCCCTTCTATATCCTGAGTTACATCATTAGGCACTTGCCCTGCCAAATAAACCACCCCATTATGAATAGCTGCTTCGCTATAACGTGTTGCCACATGTAAACGTTTAATCATCTTTTCACCCTTGCCAATTAGCCCACAAATTACACATAAAACAGCATAAAGCCTTAAGCTTTATATTGAAATACCTCAAATTGTCCCTATCTTAGTAGAAATATCTTGCTTTAATAGGAACAGTCATGACAACCATTGTCTGTGTACGCCGTAACAATAGCGTCGCGTTGGGCGGAGACGGCCAAGTCTCTTTAGGAAATACCGTGATTAAAGGAACTGCACGAAAAGTTCGCCGTTTGTATCATAATCAAGTTTTAGCAGGTTTTGCAGGTGGCACAGCCGATGCTTTTACCTTATTTGATCATTTTGAATCAAAACTCGAAAAACATGGTGGAAACTTAATCCGTTCTGCAGTTGAATTAGCCAAAGACTGGCGTACCGACCGCACCTTACGTCGTTTAGAAGCGATGTTAATTGTGGCTGACAAAAATGCCTCTTTTATTATTACTGGTACAGGTGACGTGTTAGAACCTGAGCATGGAGTGTTAGCCATTGGTTCAGGGGGCAATTATGCCTTAGCGGCTGCCCGCGCTTTAAGTGATAATACCGATTTAGATGCAGAAGCAATTGCCAAAAAAAGCCTACAAATTGCTGGCGATATTTGTGTGTATAGCAACCATAATCACATTATTGAAGTGTTAAAGTTTTAAGGAAGCAACCATGAGTACGATGACTCCGCGCGAGATTGTTCACGAATTAGATCGCCACATTGTCGGTCAACATGCTGCTAAACGTGCTGTTGCCCTTGCTTTACGTAACCGCTGGCGCCGTATGCAATTAAATGAAATCCAACGCCATGAAATTACGCCCAAAAATATTTTAATGATTGGCCCAACTGGCGTGGGTAAAACCGAAATTGCACGTCGTTTAGCAAAATTAGCCAATGCACCTTTTTTAAAAGTCGAAGCCACCAAATTTACTGAAGTGGGTTATGTTGGTCGTGATGTTGAAACCATTATCAGAGACTTAATGGAAGTTGCGATTAAAAACGAACGTTTATCCGCCATGGAAAAAACCGACTATCGTGCCGAAGAAGCCGCTGAAGAACGTATTTTAGACGCTTTATTACGCCCTGCTCGCACAGCAAGCAGTGATTGGGATAAAGATACTGTGCAAACTTCTGAAAAAACTGATAATGCCACACGTCAATTGTTTAGACGCAAACTACAAGCAGGTGAGTTAGACGATCGCGAAATTGAAATTGAGGTTTCGCAAGCTTCTATTGGTGTTGATATTATGGCGCCACCGGGTATGGAAGATATGGCTAGCCAATTACAAGGAATGTTTAGCAATCTTAATAAAGACCGAAAAAGTAGCAAACGTTTAAAAATCAAAGAGGCTCGTCAGCGTCTTAAAGAAGAAGAAGCCAGTAAACTAGTGAATGAAGATGACATCAAAACCAAAGCCGTGACCGCTGTTGAGCAAAATGGCATTGTTTTTATTGATGAAATTGACAAAGTTTGTCGTCGTGGTGAATCACATGGCGGCGGAGATGTGTCGCGTGAAGGCGTACAACGTGATTTATTACCACTCATTGAAGGCTGTACGGTTAACACCAAATACGGCATGATTAAAACCGACCATATTTTATTTATTGCTTCTGGTGCATTCCATTTAGCTAAGCCTTCCGATTTAATTCCTGAACTTCAAGGGCGTTTGCCGATTCGTGTTGAACTAAATGCCTTAACGCCTTCTGACTTTGAGCGAATTCTAACCGAACCTCACTTTTCTTTAACCGAACAATATAAAGCTTTGCTAAAAACCGAAGGCTTAAATATTGAATTTAGTCCAGATTGTATTCAACGTTTGGCTGAAGTGGCCTTTGAAGTCAATGAACGTACTGAAAATATTGGCGCACGCCGTTTACATACCGTGTTAGAACGTTTATTAGATGAAATTTCCTATAATGCAGGCGATTTGGGTGCAGAACGTCAAGGTGATGTCTTAATTTTAAGTTCTGAAGACGTCAACAAACAATTAGGCAATTTAGTGCAAGATGAAGATTTAAGTCGCTTTATTTTATAATTTTGCTACGTCAACAACCTTTAGTTTTCTCTCTAAACGCCAAGGTCTTAGAGAGAAAACTAAAACATTCTACTTTTTAATGAATTTTTGTTAAAATGACCTGCCCTTATTTGAGGTAAGGTATCCATAATCCTCATCATATTAAAAATCTCTTTATATTTAGGTTCAATTATGTCTAGCTTTACGATTACTCCTAAAGATAGTTTAGAAGCGACTTTAGATCGCGTAAAAACAACCATCAGCAATAAAGGCGGTCAATTTTCTGGCGATACCAATAATGGCCAATTTTCTGGTAAAACGCCTGTTGGTGCAGTAAAAGGTAAATATGTAGTTAAAAATGGCAATTTAGAAATCACCATTACTGACAAACCTCTATTAGCCCCAATGTCGATTATTGAAGATAAAATTCGCAATTATTTTGCCTAAGCCCAGTAATCCCATGCAATCAATTTCATCCTCAGCTCAAGGTTTAACCATGAAACGCGAAGAAATCACCACTACTGAAGGCATTCTCCGTTATGACCTCGCTCGTTATCGTGCTTGGCGATGTCATTCTGATGAACAATTTAAAGAGTGGTTTAATGCTGTTCAAAAATGGCAAGTGGCTCGTTTAACGCGCACTCATGGTCATTTATTAGAGGATGAACGTTATCAAGCAGTCACCAACTTCTTTTTGAGTGATATGTATGGTGGCTTAGATTTAACCTCCTTAGCCAATGAAATTGAACGTGCCCTCCCCACCACCACTCGTCTATTACCCGACTCAGTCATGCGCACTGCTGCTGTCGCGTTAGAGCTAAATGCCATTACAGGCGAGCTTGATGAACAAGTGGCTGGTTATTTGTTTGAACACTTAAAAGTTAGCGAAATTACTGAAGAGAATATGGCTGATGCTTATCGTCATTGTGGTACGCGCGAACAACGCGCTCAACAAATGGCTTTGGCGCGTGAATTAGGCATGGGTTTAGACAAATACGTTAAAAACCGTATTATTTATGCCACTTTTAAAATTGCTAGCAAACCATTGCACTTAGCAGGTTTGGGGGCATTGTATGATTTCTTAGATCGCGGTTTTGCTGCCATGCGCCCGATGGGATCTGCACAAGAGTTTTTAGATATGTTCATTAATAAAGAAGAAGCGATTATGAACAAAATCTATAACAACGAACCTAATCCCTACCAAGTGTAAAAATTGACATCCTCCCCACCCTCAATACTTCGACTAAGCTCAGTAACCGAGGGCGAGGATTCCTTCTACAAGA
>NZ_CALETI010000109.1 GCF_937920075.1 uncultured Agitococcus sp. | reverse complement strand
TATGTCTTCATTGTATCCCATTAAAAATCCCATTATTTTTTTAGCCTTTGGTTTAGGTTCGGGTTTGTCACCTAAAGCACCGGGAACAGCAGGCTCAGCATTAGCACTACTATTTTTTCCATTATTAGTTTTATTGGGACAAGTAGGCAGCTTGGTATTTATTGGTGTTGCGGCTATATTTGGCGTGTGGTTATGTGGTAAAGCAGCAGAAATTTTGCGTGTTCACGACCACGAGGCGATAGTTTGGGATGAGTTTGTTGGCCAATGGTTAGCATTATGGCCACTGATTTCCATCGCTACATGGCAAATAGCAAGCTATGTGGGAATTGTACTGGCTTTTATCTTGTTTAGGGTTTTTGATATTCTCAAACCGTGGCCAATATCATGGTGCGATAATCACCTAAAAGGTGGTTTTGGCATTATGTTTGATGATGTATTAGCAGGATTAGCCGCAGGAGGTGTGATGTGGTTTATCGTCAGCGGCGGTTATTTAGCATTTTAATAAGTGGTTTATTGGCTAATATCAGCTATGGCCAAGAAGTCAAAGTACTAGGCTTATTTGGTGATAGAGCTTTTATTAAAGTTGATGAAAAAAGTGCCGTTATTCGCATTGGCCAAAGTCATCAAAATGTACAACTTAAATCGATTAGTAATCAAAAAGCGATATTACTGGTTGATAATAAAGATATTGCTTTGGGGCTAGGTGATTCCTATCAATCAGCACCTCCTGTGGTTGAAGAAAAAAAGCCCGAAGTTGTTAAGCCCAAAGTGAGTGTGACGATATATAGTAATTTAGGTCATCAATTTATTACCAGTGGTGTAATTAACGGTCGTATAGTTTCTTTTGTGGTTGATACAGGTGCAACGTCCATTTCGATGAGTCGTAAACACGCCCAACGTTTAGGTATAGATTTTCGTGCTAAAGGTAAAGAAGGCCTGAGTAGTACGGCAAATGGAGATGTTAAACATTGGCAGATGATGCTTAATAGTGTCAAAGTTGGGGCAATTACATTGTCTTTTGTAGAGGCCAATATTCGTGATACAGAAGATGATCTTCCTATTTTATTGGGAATGAGTTTTTTAAGTCGTGTAAAACTAGAACAATCTGGCCAAAAAATGGTAATAACTGAAAAGTAGTGAATATCGGCTTTATTTGTGACGCAAAATAGTTGTAAATAAAGCGGTTTGTACGCCAGTTCACTATTGTTGCCGATTGTTTTTTGCGTAATTGTCCTTATATAGACTAAAATCTCTTTCTCAACTAGGACGGATACCGTCATCAATGCATTATTTTTGCTGATCATGTATCTGTTCTACTAACCTCAGAGAGTCTATTGGTGTCTATCGTATTTATTGCTCGTTCTAAATTACCAACTAAACATGGTGATTTTATTATCCATGCGTTTGAAGAAACTGATTCTAGCCAAGAGCATATTGCCTTAACGATGGGAGATATTGCTGATGGACAGCCTGTTTTAGCTCGAATACATTCTGAATGTTTAACAGGTGATGGTTTTGGTTCTTTACGTTGTGATTGTGGCCCACAATTAGAAGCGGCTATGCAACATATTGCCCAGACAGGTCGTGGTGTGATTTTGTATTTGCGTCAAGAAGGGCGAGGCATTGGTTTGGTCAACAAAGTTCGAGCTTATGCGTTGCAAGATCAAGGTGCTGACACAGTTGAAGCTAATGAACAATTAGGTTTTGCACCTGATTTGCGAGAATATAGCATGTGTGAATATATGTTGGCGCATTTAGGTGTAAAACAAGTTCGTTTGATGACCAATAATCCTCTCAAAGTCGCTGCTTTAGAGCAACATAACATTCATGTGGTTGAGCGTGTGCCGCTTATGACAGGCCGAAATCCTCATAACGATCAATACTTAGATACCAAAGAAGAAAAGATGGGACACCTTTTCTAAGGGATCTTTAGATAATCTCGTTACGATTATGTAATAAGATTTGACAGTTATATGATTAGCGGTAAAAATAAGAATCATTCTTATTTATATTTTATGTTGAGGCCATAGCATAGTGCGCCTTTCTCAGTTAGCCAAAAACACGCCTGCGATTGTGTTATCGGTACAAAAACACGATGATGTTGATCCGATTGCCAAACGTTTAAGCGAATTAGGTTTTGTCAGTGGCGAAACAGTTCGCCTAATTACTCGTGCGCCATTTGGGGGAGATCCTATTTTAGTACAAGTAGGATTTACTCGTTTTGCATTGAGAGTCAGTGAGGCGGAGCGTGTCTTAGTCAAAGAGGTACGCACATGACTGCAATTCAACAGATTGCGCTAGTTGGCAATCCTAACTGCGGCAAAACCTCTTTGTTTAATCAATTAACTGGAGCGCGGCAAAAAGTTGCTAACTATGCTGGGGTAACTGTTGAGCGTAAAGAAGGATTTTTAACCTTAGCATCTGGCCGTCGTTTACGAATTTTAGATTTACCTGGTGCTTATAGTTTAGAAGCAACTAGCCCTGATGAAGCAATTACCCGTGCGATTTGTTTGGGTGAATTTGCAGGTGAGCCTACCCCTGATTTATTGGTATGTGTGGTTGATGCAACTAACTTGCGTTTGCATTTGCGTTTTGTATTAGAAGTTCAAGCACTTGGTCGTCCAATGTTGTTAGTATTAAACATGATGGATGATGCCAAACGTCGTGGGATTCAAATAGATAGTGCAAAATTATCGCAACGCTTAGGCATTAAAGTTATTGAAACAGCCGCTGTTAAACGTCATGGTATTGATCAATTATTGGCAAGTTTAGATCAACAAATTCCTGCCTTAGCCAAGCCAACATTAATCCCTGATCACGATATTCATCAACAAGTACGCGATTTATTGGCTGAAACGGTGGTCATGCCCAGAGATACTGACCAACGGGATGATTTTTTAGATAGTATTTTGTTACACCCTGTTGCTGGTTTAGCTATTTTGGGTGTTTTAATGTTTTTTATTTTCCAAGCGGTGTTTGCATGGGCAGCACCGTTTATGGATGGTATTGAAACAAGTGTTACATGGCTTAGCGAGCTAATTGGCCAGTATATGGCGGATGGCTTATTAAAAAGCCTAATTATTGATGCTGTTTTGGCAGGCGTGGGAGGAGTTTTAGTTTTTCTTCCCCAAATTCTGATTTTATTCTTTTTCATCTTATCACTCGAAGAGTCTGGTTATTTGCCCCGTGCGGCTTTTTTATTAGATAGATTAATGTTTAAAGCGGGCTTAACAGGTCGAGCATTTATTCCTTTATTGTCCAGTTTTGCTTGTGCTGTACCTGGTATTATGGCGACGCGAAGTATTAGTGATACCCGTGACCGTTTAACGACGATTATGGTTGCGCCACTGATGACCTGTTCTGCGCGTTTACCCGTCTATGCTTTATTAATTGGTGCATTTATTCCTGCACAAACAGTATGGGGAGTGTTTAATTTACAGGGGCTTGTGCTATTTGCTTTATATTTTGGTGGTATTTTTAGTGCTTTAGTGGTTGCTACGATTATCAAATGGTTACGTAAAGATAAAAGTGAACATGCTTTATTATTAGAATTACCCAGTTATCGTTTGCCCGATTTGCGCAACGTGAGTTTAGGTTTATACGAAAGGGCAGGTATTTTTATTAAGCGTGTGGGTGGCATTATTTTAGCATTAACCATTTTATTATGGGTGCTATTAACCTTCCCCCAAGCACCCGCAGATGCGACCATGCCAGCCATAGATTATAGTTTTGCGGGACGTATTGGCCATGCTCTAGCAGTTATTTTTGAGCCAATAGGTTTTGGATGGCAAATTTGTATTGCCCTTATTCCTGCAATGGCCGCACGCGAAGTTGTTGTATCGGCTTTGGGAACAGTTTATGCCATTGCTGGTAATGAAGAATTGATTACAGAACAATTAGGTACTCTAATTGCTCATCAATGGTCATTAGCAACAGCATTATCGTTATTGGTATGGTTCGTATTTGCGCCACAATGCTTGGCAACATTAGCCACTGTTAAGCGCGAAACAGCTTCTTGGCGTACTGTGGCAATTATGGCAGTGTATTTATTTGGTACAGCCTATCTTGCATCATTTATCACTTATCGGGTGGTGTTAGCCTTATCATGAATGAGTTGATTCAGATCGCAATAGTGAGCGTGATTGTGTTGTGGAGTCTATGGCTAACCATAAAGCGTTATTTACCTCATTGGTTGTATGCACAACAACAGCAATTAGCGGATTATTGTTTGCAACATAAATGGATGTGGCTTGCTCATAGCTTACAGCCTACTGCGCCTATAAAAACGGGTTGTGATAGTGGTTGTAGTAGTTGTTCTCAAGGCTGTCCAACATCGCAAACAACAGAGCAGGTTGTCAGATTTGTTAATAAATAAGCAATAACTCCTTCTTGTTAAATATGCTATCTTTGCCTTGTTTTGAATTTGACAAGGTGTCTATACGATGTCACAGATTACCAAAGTTGTAGCCATTTTAGTGAGTGGTATTGCTAGCCTCGCCTTGGCATTTGTCGCCTTTGTGTTGTTTATTATTGATCCTAACGATTATAAAAGCGAAATTTATAAGGTTGTGAAAGACAAAACCGATATGGATTTGGCAATTAATGATCGTATTGAATGGCAACTTTGGCCAGACATTGGTTTAAAGCTTGGCAAGACCAGTTTAACGGATAGTGCCGCACAACAAAATCTGGTCAATATTCAACAAGCATCTGTTTCTGTGCAAGTGATGCCGTTATTAAGCAAACAAATAGCGATTGATTCGGTGTTATTAGACGGCGCACAGCTTAATTTTATTCGTTATGCCAACGGCACAACCAGTTGGGATAGAATGCTCAACAAATTAAAGAGTCAACCCGAAGAAAAGTCAGAAAAAATTGCCTTTAATATCAAATTATTAAATATCAATAACAGCGCCTTACATTTTAAAGATGAACAAAATAAATTAGAGGGTCAACTTGATCAATTATTAGTACAAGCATCTGATATAGATTTAAAAAAGGCTTTTCCGATTCGTTTAAAGTTTGCTTATCAACAAACCGATGCTCAAGGCAAAACTTTACAAGCGGATAATGATTTAAATACTAGTATTAGTCTTGATCAAGAAGCACAACGCTATACGCTTAAAGGTTTAACCGCACGTAGTCATTTGCAAGGCACATTATTACCCGCCCCAATGATTATTGATTTAAAATCGGATATTGTTGCTGATGTAAAACAACAGCAACATCAACTTGATAATCTAAAGTTAGCGGTTGATTATCAAGATCCAAGTTTAACAGCACCAGCCAAGCTAGAGTTGGCAGCGAATATTAACGCAAATTTGCAACAACAATTAATTAATATCAAGGCTTTACAGTTAAGCAGTAGTTATCCACAAAAAGGCTTAAAAGCCCCCGCAACGGCAAAAATTCAGGGCGATATTACAGCAAATCTAACCGCTCAATTATGGCAGATTCCTAATTTAGTTCTAGAAGCTAGTTATCCAGCAAATAATTTAGCGGCACCTGCCACGATTAAATTAACCGCCAATAGTGAAGCCAATTTGCAACAACAACTGATTAAATTAACTGCTTTAAAAGTCGCAGCTAGTTATCCTGATGCAAGCAGACCTAGTCCGATTACGGCGGATATTAATGGCGCAGTGACAGCAAATTTAAGCTCAGGTGCGGTTGATTTTTCACCTTTAGATTTGCAAGCTAAATTGAGCGATAAATCCTTTAAGAAAGAAATGCCTATCCATTTAGTCGCACCGATTTCCGCAAATTGGAAAGAGGGGAAAATTGCTCTTAATGGTTTTGATTTAAATGCCTTGGCAATTAATACCAAAGGGCAATTATTGATTAATTTGCCAGCTTTAGCCAGTACGGCAGCGGTTAAGCCCCCTGTGACTCAAGGGATGAGTATTGCTGGCAACATCAGCACTTCGCCCTTTAATTTACGCCAATTAATGCAAGATTTAGGTATGGCAGCCCCTGTCACTAAAAATGCCAATACCTTAAAAACAATCAGTGTTAACAGTCAAATTAGTGGTAATGAACAAAGTGTATTTTTAAAAGGTTTAAAGCTAAAACTGGATAATACTAATTTAACAGGTGATGTGGGTGTTAATGATTTTAAAGCTCCCAAAATTAATGCACGTTTAGCGGTTGATTCGATTAATGTTGATGATTATTTACCCCCCACAGATCCTAAAGCCAAACCTAGCACAGGCGGTTTGTTGCCTATAGAGTTATTAAAACAACAAAATTTAGATGTTGGGCTGATCATTGGTGCGTTAACGGTGATGAATTATCCCATCAAACAATTTCAAGTGACCGCACAAGCTAATCAAGGATTAGTACAAGTAGCAAAATTGGCGGGCGGTATTTACAGTGGCACATTTAATTTGCCAACAACCATTGATGTCCGTGGTAAAGAGCCCGTATTAACCCTACAGCCAAATATTCAACAAATTGAAATTGCCAATTTAGTACAGCAATTTACCAAACAAGACTTATTTACAGGTAAGGCTAATTATCAAGGAAAACTACAGTTAACAGGTAATTCTGTACAAGCATGGTTACATAGTATTAGCGGTAATTCGACATTAAAATTTGATAATGGCGTGTTAAAAGGCGTGAATATGATGAAGCTGGTCACCAGCGAAATGGGCAAATATCAAGCCTTATTGCCTTATGTGACAGGTAAAAATGCTGATACCTTAGCCAATAAACAAAATGATACGCAAATTGCCAGCTTTTTAGGCGAAGCAGAGATTAAAAATGGCCTTGTACAAACCAAAGCCTTAAATGCAGATTTACGTAAAGGTAAAATTGAAGGGGGTGGCAATTTTAACTTAACGACCTTAGAAGCGGATTACCAGTTTAAATTAGTATTGAATAAAGAGTTTGTTGGTGAGAATGTGGCTAAATATCCGTTCCCGATTCGTTGTAAAGGTAATCTTAACCAGCCAGCTTCGTTGTGTAGTGTCGATAGCCGTAGTGTCAAAGAAATGGCAGCAACTGCTCTATTAGAAAGTGAAAAGGTACAAAAAGCTAAGGCGGAAGCAGAGGCGCAAGCCAAACAAAAACTTAATGAAGCGTTGCAAAAAAATAATGTCAAATTAGGTGAAGAAAGCCAAAAAGCCGTTGAAAATCTTAATCAACAACTCGGTGATAAAGTAAATCAACAATTACAAAAGTTATTTAAACGTGAATAGTTTTGCTAGCCAAGTTTTAACATGGTTTGACGATCATGGTCGCCACGATTTGCCGTGGCAAATAAATCCTACGCCATATCGGGTTTGGGTTTCTGAGATTATGTTGCAACAAACCCAAGTTGCGACAGTCATTCCTTATTATCAACGCTTTATGGCGAGTTTTCCTGATGTTAGAAGTTTGGCGGAGGCAAATGAAGACCTCGTATTACAGCATTGGGCAGGTTTGGGTTATTATGCTCGTGCCCGTAATTTGCATTATGCCGCTCAACAAGTGATGGCACTGGGCGGTGAATTTCCCCAGACTTTAGATGGATTAATGACGCTTAAAGGGGTAGGGCGGTCAACCGCAGGAGCAATTTTGTCATTAGCTTGGCAGCAACGTGGCGTGATTATGGATGGCAACGTTAAACGGGTATTAAGCCGTCATTTTGCGGTGGCGGGAGATAGCAGCTCCAGTCAAATTCAACAGCAACTATGGACATTAGCTGAAGAAAACACTCCTCAACAACGTTTTGCTGCTTATACTCAAGCGATGATGGACTTAGGTGCAACCTTGTGTACCCGTAGCAAACCCTTGTGTTTGTATTGTCCTGTAAAAGCTACTTGTCAGGCCTATGCTTTAGGCACTCCAACAGCATTCCCACAAAAAAAACAAAGTAAAGTTTTGCCAACAAAAACGGCGTATTTTTTACTCATCGAAAATCAACAACAGCAATTATTGTGGCTTAAACGTCCACCCACAGGTATATGGGGCGGATTGTGGTGTTTACCACAAGTGGATGTTGAACAGTTAACCGAGCTACAAACCATACTTGAGCAGCAATGGCATATTAAACAGTTACATTTGCAACCGTTAGCAGAGTTTAGGCATACCTTTAGCCATTATCATTTGATGATTAAACCAGTGCGTGTCTATGGGGAATTTACACAAGTTTTAGAACAAATGAGTGTATGGCAGCGGCCTAAACAAGCTATAGAAGAATTGGGATTACCTATGCCGATGCAGAAGATTTTGGCGGAGATTTAGGCAGTAAATCCTCATAAACCACATATTGATGCCGACCCATTTCTTTGGCTTTATATAAGGCAACATCCGCTTGATGAATTAATGCTGCAAGGCTTAATTCAGAATGAGCAATTAAACTACTGACACCAACACTAATTGTGACATGACGAGCGGTATCTGATTGATTATGTGGAATATTTAAATCATCCACTGCTTGAATAATGCGCTCAGCTACTTGATGACCACCTTCGGCTTTGGTATTGGGGAGTAAAATAACAAACTCCTCACCACCATAACGGGCAACAATATCAGAAGAACGTAATACAGATTTTTGTAAGGATTGAGCAACTAAACGTAAACAGTCGTCACCTGCACTATGGCCATAATGATCGTTAAAACGTTTAAAAAAATCGACATCTAATAACAAAATAGTTAAAGATTGTTTATCTCTTAAGGCTCTGTCCCATTCTTTACTTGCTGCAACATCAAAACTGCGGCGATTAGCGATGCCAGTTAAAGCATCTTCATGAGCAATACGTTCTAACTCTTTGTTAAGTAAGTTTAACTCCTGAGATTGATGGTCTAATAATAGGCCTTGTAAAAATGCAAGGCGTTCATGCCATTCGCTAATTGCGGTAAGTGCCATCACAACAAGGCAATACAAAATATAATAATTAGAAAATTTAGCAAAATTAATGGGAATATTATAAATGTGAGCGTAGATTACACCTAATAAACCAGCAGTAGTTAAAACAATACAAAATAACGGTAATACAAAACGTAAACCAAAGGCCATTAAAATAATAGCCATCATTAAGTGGTAGACAACAAAATCGCTGTAATCACCGCCATATTGCAGTGTTAGTATAATAATATGATATAAAATAAAAACGGAGCAAGGCGCCATAAAATAATAAAAATGGCTACGAACATAATTAATAAATGGCGAGAATAAAATAAATGTAATAGCTAGACTTAGAGGAATATAAGTTTGTTTGATTATTTGATAATTTTTTTGCAAAACAATATGTTGATAATATAAAGTTACATTAGCAACGATGATTAAAAATAATAAAATTAACAAAATACGACCTGTATTTATAAAGGCTTGACTTTCTAATGCACGTTTGGCAACAAAGTGAGCTTCCAAAATACGAGGAAATAAAAAAGTATATTTGCGCTTGCTGAGAATATTATGTGTATAGTTTAATAAATTTGGATGATTTTCTAAAAATTTATCACTAGGAGACATATCTTGTTTCAGCATAGTATTCCCTAGTGTTTAAAGTAAAAATTATTAAGCATAGGTGGTTCAATATAGTGTTTTAAACAATGTCTTCCAGATGTTTTGGCTTTGTATAAGGCAGCATCGGCATTTTCGACAAATATGGCAATACTATTTTTATCAGAGGGTAGCATGGTACAAATACCAATACTCACGGTGACATGGTATGACACTAATGAACGTTTATGGGGTATAGCTAGGCTATCAACGGTACGTAAAATACGCTCCGCAACTTCTTCCGCTCCTAAGGCATCGGTTGCAGGTAATAAGACAACAAATTCTTCACCTCCATAGCGTGCGGCTAAATCAGCAGGACGAAGAACCGCTTTTTTGATGGCACTAGCGACTTGTCGTAAACAATCATCACCCGCACCGTGACCATAGGTGTCGTTATAAAGTTTAAAATGATCAACATCCATGAATAATAAAGATAATGGCTGTTCTTCTCGGCGTGCTCTATCCCATTCAATGATCAAGGTGTCGTCAAATGCTCGACGATTGGCTAAACCTGACAGTGCATCTTCACGCGCAATGGTAATTAAGTGGCGATTAATACGGGAGAGTTCGTGACTTTTGATTTCGACTAAAATTTCATTTAAAAAAGCAAAGCGTTCACGGCGCTCAATAAAAAAAGTAATATTAGTTAAGACAACACCGATCAATACAAAACTATGTAAAGCAGGTAATAGAGGAATATGCCAATTATTGACAAAAGCTGTCGCATAGGCCATTAAGCCGCTACACACTAAAATAAATAGCCCCTTTTGCCAAACAATTCTTAAGCTATTTAAGGCAATAATCATGGCGATAATAATATTATAAGAGGCATCTCTGTACACGACAAAAAAGCATTTTGAGTTGAAAATGAGTTAGGTAGCCGCCATTCAGGCCATCACGATTTAACGACCAAGAAAAAAAGTGATGCTATGAACCTGAATGACGGACTAGTAGGCAGTCTAAAGCACTATTTACCCTTGAACAAGAGCCGTTTAACCTGTTTAGCTGGGATGTTGTTGAGCTTATTACGCTTAAAACAAGTCAACCTCACACAGTTAGCCTTAGCCTTTAGCAGTGAAGCCACACCACAATCACGTTACCGTCGCCTCCAACGCTTTTTTGCCGAAGTAGTTTTTAACTACGACCATATCGCACAGCTCATCATGAGTTTGTTCGATTTTGAAGCGAATGGCTACTACCTTGCTTTAGACCGTACGAATTGGCAATGGGGAAAAACAAACATTAACTTCTTAACCTTGGCCGTGGTATATCAAGGTGTGGCGATTCCTGTGTATTGGCTAGTGTTGAATAAACAAGGTAACTCCAATCAGCGAGAGCGCATCTGCTTAATCAATCGGTTTATCAAACAATTTGGGACAAATAATATCAAGGGGATTTTAGGAGATAGAGAATTTATCGGGGGTGAATGGTGGTCATGGCTGACAGAACACGAGATTCCTTTTTTTATTCGGGTTAAACAAAATCAATGCCTTAATGTGCCACATCATCAACCATTGAGTGATTTTTTTCGTGATTTAACCGTAGGACAGTTACGCTGTTTACGCAAACCTCGTTTAGTGGGTCAAACGTCTGTTTATTTGAGTGCTTTGCGCTTAGAGACTGGGGAATTGCTGATTGTTGCAAGTAATATGACCTGTGCTAATCTCATGGATATTTATGCCTTACGTTGGCAGATTGAACATTTATTTCAGTGTCTTAAAGGGCGCGGCTTTCATTTTGAGGATATGCACTTAACCCATTATTTTCGCATCAAAAAAATGATGGCACTTTTAGCCATTGCATTAGCGTGGGCGCATAAAGTCGGTGAATGGCAGCACAAGAGAGTGAAACCTTTAGTGATTAAAAAACATGGTCGTCTAGAGAAAAGCTTCTTTCGATATGGCTTGGATTATTTAACAGAGTCCTTGTTGCACTATCAAACAGACTCTTTGCGTCACTTACGCTTATTGCTGTTGCTATTCTTAACCCCTAATGAAATTAGTCCTTCAAATAAAAAACGCCTACTTTCATAAACTTACAAAAATTGTCGTGGACAGAGAAGAGGCATATAGCCCCGATTCATTGTCAGCATGGGCAACACTACCAACCAAAAGTTGATAAAGAAGTAGAGTGATTGCGGGTGCTACAATATATTGATGAATAAATGCATGAGTCTTAGTAATAAAACAGCAAATACAACTAGCAAAAATGACAATTCCTGCACTTAAAAAGGCACTTTGCCAAATAATATAAGCTTTATCTTTAAATATTTCAGGGAAATGATAATAAGAGCCTGACAAGATAACAAGGTATAAGGTTAACCACAAAAAACTAGCAATACGAAAAATGAGACTAAACTCTAAGGTACGTTTTGCTAAAAAAGCATTTTCGATGTCAGGACGAAAATTGACAAAAATGGGTTTGGTATAGAGCAAATTTTGGGCAAAAGTAGCCACTGAGCTATCTTGCGATAACTGATTCAGTAAAGAGCGTAACTGACCCTCTAGATTCATGATGATAACAGGGGTACTGCAGTTAACATCATATCATTAAATCTCCATTTGATATTGATGACGACCATGTTCTTTAGCTTTGTATAGTGCGGCATCAGCTTTGGCTAAAAACTCAGTAAGTGTTTGTTGTTTTTGTGGAATAGTAAATGTAATACCTATACTTAAGGTGACATGTGAGGCTGCTTTAGATCGACTGTGTGGTAAAGCTAGCGCATCAATATGTTTGATAATGCGTTGAGCAACATCAGTAGCACCATCTGCGTTAGTATTAGGTAATAATACAACAAACTCTTCTCCGCCATAACGAGCAGCTAAATCTGTGGGTCTGCGTAAGGCTTGTTTTAGCGTTTGCCCTACACGACGTAAACAAACATCGCCGATATTATGACCATAGGTGTCATTGTAGAGTTTGAAGAAGTCAACGTCCATATATAGTAATGCAATACTTTGTTGTTCCCGACGAGCGCGCTCCCATTCCCGATTTAAGACATCATCAAAAGCCCGTCTATTGGCTAAACCTGTTAATGGATCTTCGCGTGACATTTTATCAAGAGCACGATTTAGACGATCAAGTTCAACAGTTTGGTGAGCAACTAACAATTCTTGCAAAAATGCAAAACGTTCTTGGCGTTCAATTAAGGCAACGATCAGCAGAGTGATAGTTGAACCTAAGCCATAAAAGTGGGTAAATTTAAACCAATCAATTTTCCAATTTAAGCTGATTGTGGTTAATACCGTTAAAATAGCAGCCAAACAGACAATTAATAAACAAACGGGAAATTGTACGCGTAAGCCAAAACTAATGATGGTGACGATGATCATTACATCGTAGGCGGCATGTTGAGCAAAAGTGCTATCAATATTGCTGACACTGGCAAGCATGACACAGTACAAGATGAGCGTACTGATTGGCGTGGCAAGCCATTGGTAGTGTCTTTGAAAAAGCGGTTGTTCTGCCAAGAGTAAGACTAATAACAGCAATAAACCGATTGGAACTAAAACATATTTAAATATAAATTGCTCTTCTGCCATGACTGATTCAGGAAATATGGCAAGGGCAATAAAGGTAATAATGCCGTACAGCACAAAAAATAAAAGCTTACCTAAAGAAAGCAAACGACGATATTCTTCGGCACGTTTGGCATAAAAACGTAATTCGATATCATTTTCAAAATAAAAAAACAATGGTTTGTCGTTAAGCAATTGGTGAATATAAGCTAAGGTCTTCGGCGAGATAAGCTGAGCAGGTGCTTCTGCTGTAGAAGATGGCGAAGACGGGGGAACATTCAACACAATAAATACCTATGTTGTTTTTAAATCCAACAGACCCTACGGATTTACGCCTTTTGCAAACTTTATATATGCAAACTAGGCTAAGCTATGTAAGTTCAATGTCTTGAACAAACACTGATTTTTGTTTTTTATTCATCTGCTTTTATCAATAGATATCCATAAACTATGACTATTACGCCATAGTTTAGCGAAGGATATAGATAACTATCTGATAAAAGGTAGTCATTATCAGATTATCGCTAATATGTGTTTAAAAATAAAGCAAAATTTATGAGTAAAAATTAGCTTCTCTCTCTCAATACTTCGTAGGATGGAGTGAGGCTTTCTTTCTCGCTGTACTAGGTTTTTAAGTGCGTTTGCTCTTATGCTCTATTGACTTTTACCTGATTAAAAGCACATCATTGACTGTTACATTGATTAATGTTTTTATGGTGAATTATGACTCCTCAGCATTTTATCCCTTCCGCAGGTGTTACCTTAGCTGCCTATACGTGGGGTAATCCTAAAACGGCCAAAGCCACTGTTGTATTGATTCATGGTTATCCTGATTCAGCAAAAATTTGGCAAGAAATGGCGGAGTTATTAGCCAACGATTATTATGTGATTAGTTATGATGTGCGTGGCTCTGGTGAGTCAACGATTCCTAAACGCATTAAACAATATGATTTAAGTTATTTACGCCAAGATTTACAAGCAGTGATCGACACCTTAGCCCCCAATCAAAAAGTGCATTTGGTTGCCCATGATTGGGGTTCAATTCAAACGTGGGAAGCTGTTACTGAACCTAGTTTACAAGATCGTATTGCTTCCTATACCAGTGCATCAGGCCCTTGTTTAGATCATATGGGATATTGGATGCGTCAGCGTCTCAGCCAACCTAATGCCAAAGCTGTTGGCCAGTTAGCCAAACAATTTAGCCACTCTTGGTATATTTGGATGTTCCATTTACCCTTGTTAGCACCCAATATTTGGCGTTTTGGGGGCGAACGTTTGTGGCCAATTATGCTCGAAAAATTCGAGGGCATTATTTTAGTCATAAAAATAGGCAAGGAAGGAAAAGTTTTAGCTTGTCATGCCGAGCATTATTAACAAAAACCGACAGGGTTTAAGGTGTAATCAGTCAAGCAGCAACGATAAGCAAGTTCTATACTAAAAAATTATTAGCAGTTGCGTGAGTTCTATGAAGCGCAGTTTGTGGTTGATATTGTTATTATCAAGCCAATCTGTTTGGGCAAATTTTGATGATGCTTTGTTGGCATATCATCAAGGTCATTATACGCGCGCTATTTCTGAATTTAAACGTTTGGCCAAAGTGGGTGATGTGACCGCACAATATAATTTGGCTTATATGTATGCGCGTGGTTTAGGGGTTAATAAAGATTACGATCAAGCCTTGACGTGGTTTTATGCCGCAGCACAACGTGGAGATGCGGAGTCACAATTCCACTTGGCTGGTTTGTATGAGCAAGGTTTGGGAATTAAACAAAGCCACGAAAAAGCCCTAAACTGGTATCGCCAATCGGCATTAAAAGGCTATTTGCCTGCACAAATTACCGTGGCAGGTTTATATGGTATTGGTTTAGGGGTAGAGCATGATGCGGCTCAATCGTGGACTTGGTTGAGCGTCGCAGACAGCCAACGCACACAGCCAATGATTGCAGAAGCTAAGGCTTTATTACAAGAGCAGCTAAGTCCGCAGCAATTGCAAAAAGCCCAACATCAAGCCCAAGCCATCATAAAACAAGCATGGCAAACGACTAACTGAATAGGTTTAAACAAAGCTGAATCAGTAAGGTATTGGCAAAATCAATAAAAAAAGCACCCACAATAGGCACGACTAAATAGGCGCGGGGCGAGGGACTATAACGTTTAACAAAAGCATCCATATTGGCCAT
>NZ_CALETI010000108.1 GCF_937920075.1 uncultured Agitococcus sp. | reverse complement strand
TCATCCAAAACAATCACATTAGGTAAAGTGTCTGGGGGCTGCAATAGCAAAGTAGCTAAGGCCATAAAGCGTAATGAGCCATCAGAAATTTGATGTGCACCAAACAGATAATCACCGCCTTTTTCGCGCCAGTTAAGGCGAACATAGTTGTTGTTATCGGCTAAAAGCTGCAAGTCAAAATCGCCAAACTGCGGCATAACGTGTTGAATATGACGCACAATACGCTGATAGTATTTTTTTTTGCTCGGTGTTTCTTTCATCACTCGTAAAAATGCAGCTAAGTTAGCGGCATCTTCGCGTAAATAATGAGCATCGTCTTTAAAGCTATTACGTTTGATTTTGGCAGTGTCGGAGGTATCATGAAATTGATAGGTGTGAATGCCTGATAATACTTGAAGAACTTCTGAGCGAGACATCATCACCGATTTAAACATCGCATCTAATTTACTATTTTCTGCAAACAGGGCAGAGCTGCTGTTGCCTGTTCCAGTGATAGTAGAAACTAGGGCTGGGTCTTCACCTATCAAACCTTGAGCAAAGCCTTCTTTTTCAAAAAACAAACGGTCAGGCATACCAAATTGCAAATGAGCATAATATTCCAAGCTGTATTTTGCTTTTTGGAAGCTCAATGCAAAGTCTATTTTGTCGGTAATGGCTGAACCATAAAACAATAACGCATCTGTACCGCCTTGTTTGCCGACATAGGACGGTAAATTGTCCTGAACGATATGATTAAGCATTTTAAAAAACGAAATTAAATTGCTTTTGCCACAACCATTTGCGCCTAATAATACCGTGACATCGCCAAAGTCTAGGTGTTGACCTGTTGCAGCAATCGACTTAAAGCCACTGAGTTGCAAGCTATTTAGCTTAAATTTAGCCGTTGATTCGTTGCTTGTCGTGTTATTGGTGGTCATGGTTAATCATCGCCTGTCTCTAAGCCTACAATTTTTTTCAGGGCTGCACCCAATTTGCCATAGTTTACTTTTACGCCATCATCAAGGTCTATGGCGATTTGTTGGGTGGCTAGTGGGTAGAGTATATCTCTTTCGTAGTCGTCGAGTTCGGTTAGCACTTTTTTAAGGGCTTCGAGGTCTTTTACCGCTTTGGTTTTATCACTTTGGCTGGCCGAATCGCTAATACTTAGTTGTTCTAGGTAGCTTTTACGCGCTAAAAGTTTGGTTCTAAATTCGCGTAAGTAATTGTTTAGCACCACACTGACGGTATCTGTTTGATAACGGTGGACATAAATTAGGGCATTAAAGCTGCCTTTAGGACTGCTAAATAACCAATAAATAGGCCGTTTTTTGTAGCGTTTAACGTGGTCGTTATAAAAGTCTTTTAAAAAGTAGTCGCGGAGGGTTTGCGCTTTGCCTTTTTTGCCAAGTGCTTGTTGTATAAAGTCGATGTTTTGTTCAAAGCTGTCTTTGCCAAAACTAACTTTTAAAAATTCTTTAAAGCGTTCGGTGATGTCATCGCTAAACCAGTCGTTATCTAAAATAGGGATGACGTTGTCTTCGTCAGGCATAAAACGTGGTTGAGGAATTTGCTGTAAATAATCGGCTAGGGTTTGGCCTTGATTGGCTAAGACTAAGCCTGCTTTGTCTAAGCTGTAGCGGCCAAACATACAACCGACGGCATAAGAAATTAATTCTTTGATGGTGTCGGTGAGTAGTTGGGCTTCGAGTTCTTCGGGTGTTTTGTCACCGCCGTAACGATAGTAAGGGTTACAGGTTAAGGTAATTTCTTTAAGAGGGACTTCGGGCGTGAGTTCGTCTTGTAGGCCGTAGGCTTCGATAAAGATGCGATTGTTTTCTTCTTCCAGCTCTTTCATTTGATGGGTGATGGTTTGCCAATGGCTGCGGAGTTGGC
>NZ_CALETI010000107.1 GCF_937920075.1 uncultured Agitococcus sp. | reverse complement strand
CATGACGAGCGTCTGAATAATCGGGCTGCTGTGCGTTTTTATCAAAATACACGTTAAGGGGGTTTACAATACGCTCAATTAAAACAACTTGATTGAATGTATCGTGCGATTCATAGTCTGTCTTAATGCGCCATGCACCAAAGCCAAAGGTGGCGGTATGTTCAATCGCCGTATCATACGCAAAGTCGGCGTTAGACTCGTTTTGAATAGCACGAATCAAACCATCGTAAATATTTGCAATGTCAACGTCACCATCTTCGGCAGGGTGAACCTTAATAGACGGACGGTTTTGACGCGCATCACCGACAACTTGGTCAATAAAAGCTGGCAATCGGTTAATTGTCTGAATAGGACGCCCCTCAGCCTGCCGCTTTTTGGCAATAGCATCAGGCCATTGTTCACCAGCCGCGAATTTTTGGTCATCTAGCATTTCGCGTCTATTTTCGCTTACCGCTTGCTTGTCAGTCTCGATAAGCTTCTTAATTTCTTCAAATTTCATGGTTTAACCTCATTAATTAATCTTTTTTATTCTTGTTTTTCTTATCTTCATTATACAGATATGCGCCCAAAGTAGTAGCAGGTGCAAACTTGGCGGATTGTGCGAGTAGGTTAGATGAGTCACGGTTAAACGGGTCAAAGGCTGCAAAGCGTGAGCGAACCATTGAAGGCTCTAACACTGCTACTGAATTGAGATAAGGCCGCTCATCCAATAAAACGCCTTTTTCACCATTTGCTTTTGCACGTCTAGCCCAACTATTAACATTTCCCCATGTTGGCAATCCTTTTTCGCCTATATTTAATGGCGCGTAAGAATCCTCAGCAGCGTTTTGCAATCCTTCGGGTATGCCTTTTCGTGTGTCCGTTATCTGTCCTTTTCTCAAAAGCAATGGGTAAACTTTAGGGCTACCCATTTCGCTTTTTGTATTAGCAAAATTATTGGCAAATTCTATTTCGTGTGGTGCGCCGCCTTCTGTTGTATAAAACGGGCTTCTTGATGTGTCGATATTTTCTATATCAAAAGCACTACCATGATAAACATCAGTATCCCACCCCATCGCACGCGCTCTATCCATAGCCGTATTATCAGCAGGTAAATCCAACCCGCGCTGATTAACAGGTAATGCCGCCCGTTGTTGTGCTAATAAATGCGCTTGCTCAAATTCGGTTAGTGGTCTTTGTGATTTTGAGATATTTTGCTCAAACTGTATGTTTTGATGCTCAGGAGCAACATCATAACCGTAATCCCTAGAGTCAAACGGGTAGTTATCGCGACGTTGTTGCGGGTTTAAATCTGCTCTTCGCTCAACAGTCCTTGACTCAACTTCACCAGCCACTCTTCTATAATCTTCAAATGGGTCTTTTGATGTTTGAAAATCATTCATGTTCCCACCCCTTGCGAATCCCTCTCTTTCTTGTATAGCGTGCTGTAGTTCGTGCAAATTTCTACTTCTTAAGTCTGACAAATCAGGCGTTCCTCTTTTTGGAATGCCTAATGTAATCATATCTGACTTACCCATTTGTCCACTATAATAAGCAGCATCGCCTCCGCCCTGTTTTACAGTCCAAATATCTGAAGACTCAGGGTATGCCGCCGCTAAATCTTGGTGAGGGAAAATAGAGCCTTGCGTTTTTCCGTTTTTATTTCTTAGCTCTTTTATTGCGTCGTTTGTAAATTGCGCTGAACTATCATCAATCTCAAATCGCCACTTACCATCAACCCCTTTACCCCATCCTGTTTCTTTCCACACCTGAGCAGGGTCAACACCTTGAGCAATCATTTGTTGAGCCTTAGCTAAAGCGTCTTTATCTGCTGTTAGCGCGTTAATTCCTGCGAATATACCACGCTGCCCCATAAAACCAGTATTTAGCGTTTTGGGTGCGTTAGCATTAGCAATCATTCGCGCTTGCATTGCGCCTAATGTATTGCTTGCTTGTCGCCCTGCTTGTAATGTCGGTTTTGCACCTAAAGCAACACCCAAAGCCGTTGGTGCTGTTTGCATCAATGCGCCAAGTGTCGGACTATAACGACCTGCAATATCAACGCCTTGTTGCCATGTATCAATAACAGGCATAACAGGCTTTACAGCTTCGCCCAATGTTCTGGCAGCAGCTTGCTGATACATTTGCCCCGCTTGGGTTCTTGGCGTGTAAGTCATACCTTGCTTGATTGCCTCCGCACCATGCACAGGGTCAAACATAGCAGCATAACCAGACACAGGCTGAGCAATCGCACCAGTTAGCAAACTAGCAGCGTTTTCACCTAGCCCGTATGCGTTATTTTTAATATCAATCAAAAAGTCTTTAAAGCTGGCCATGTTTAACCCATCCAACTATTAGAGCCGTAAAGTTTTGGTGTGTACGGCTTAATTGCAACAGTTTCTTTAAACGCAACAGCCATATAACGGAAAGCATCACAACCATGACTTGACCAATCGTGAGCGGGCGTATTTCGTCTATTGCCGTTTTTGTCGTGTTCATAATGATAATACTCTAATGCTTTTATTCCCTCTTTGCACTTATTTTCATCTATCCACACATTAGGCATAGCCATACGCACCGCATTGATACCGTTATCAATGCCAATTTGTGGTGTAATCTCAACTTTTAAGCCGTAACCCTCGACAATCTCTTTTATGGTCTTACCTGTCGCTAAATTGGCATGATTTCCGTCGTGTGGCAAATAATGACGATCATAAACATAAGGCTTTTTCTGTATCTCTCTAACGTAAAAATCAACCGCTTTTCTGTTATCTTCAATGTAATCAATAACGCGATATTGCATTGCTACCATTTGCACAAACCATATCGCGGTTGAATCACCAAAACCTAAATCCCAAAACGTATAGACTGGCTTAGATGGTTCGTAAGGTACGTTAGTAATGCGCCCATCTTCTCGCATCTTACGCATTTCGTCTTTATAAACAGCACCCTCTAAGACTTTAAGACAGTGACCCTCCCACACCCACAAATACTTATCATAATCACGCGCTTTTAAGTCGTCTTTTTCGCTGATTAATTCACTGGATATATATTTATTATTAGTCCAGTTAAGTTTAAGGATATGACTGTTTTCAGGTGGTTTAGCAACAAAGCGTTGATATGTTGGGTCATCTTCAAAGCGAGGGTTAAAACTAATCCAAATTTCAGAACCTGATTTTCTGATTGTTGGTATTAATGTATCCCATGATACATCACTAATCGCCTCAGCTTCCTCCGCCCAACAAACGTCTATACCCTCCATAGATTTTATTTTTGTAATGTTGTGCTTGATGCCCTCGAATATAAACTCTGTGCCGTTTATTCTGCTAAAAA
>NZ_CALETI010000106.1 GCF_937920075.1 uncultured Agitococcus sp. | reverse complement strand
TCAAGCGGGGGCTTTGGCACTAATGCTTCAAATGGTGGCGGTGCTGCTAAAACAATCACACGAGCGCAATTTGACTCAATGAGTCAAAGCGCAAGAGCTGCACATTTTAAAAGTGGCGGCACAATCACTAATTAGAGGTTTTTATTATGTCTAACACTTTAACGGGTTTAATCCCTGATTTATACGCGGCTCTTGATGTTGTTAGTCGTGAGCTTATCGGCTTTATTCCTGCCGTTACTGTTGATTCTAGCGTAAATCGTGCGGCAGTTGGTCAAGCGGTAAAAGTACCTGTTTCACCATCTAGTAATAGCATGATTGACACCACGCCTGCCATGTCTGTACCAAGTGCAGCCGACCAAACTATTGGTAATACGAGCGTTGTTATTACTAGATCCAAAGCCGTGCCGTTTTCGTGGGAAGGTAACGAGCAGGTGGGTTTAAATAGCGGTGCAGGTTATTTAACTATTCGCGCCAATCAAATTGCTCAAGCCATGCGTACATTGGCTAACGCTGTCGAGCTAGACCTTGCTGCATTATATGCAACCACCAGCCGCGCAGCAGGTACTGTTGGCACTGTGCCATTTATCACTAATACAGCCGCATTAAGTGCAGCGCGTAAAATCTTGGTTGATAATGGCGCACCAACAAGCGATTTGCAATTAGTTATTGATACTAACGCTGGTGCTAATTTACAAACCTTGTTTAACATCAATTCGGCTCGTGACAAAGCAGCCGAAACATTGGCAGGTCAAGGCGTTTTAACCATGCCTAGCGGTGTAGCGATTCGCGAATCTGCACAGGTTTATAATCCTGCAAGCGGTGCAATGGCAAGTGCCACAAGCACTAGCGCGGCGTTTACTGTTGGTCAAACAGTTATTCCTTTAGCTACCGCAGGTACAGGCGTAGTTGCCGCAGGTGATGTTATTACGTTTGCTAACGATACCAATCAATACGTTGTTAGTGCTGTTAGCTTCGCAGGTGCAAACCCTGCAAGCGGTGACACGATTACGTTGGCCGCACCTGGCTTGCGCAAAGCGCAAGGTGTCGCTACTCGTGCCATTACTGTACTCGCAACATCGCCTCGTAATATGGCGTTTAGCCGTAGCGCGATTGTGTTGGCTACTCGTATGCCTGAGCGTCCACAAGAAGGCGACATGGCCATTGATGTAATGACGATTCAAGACCCACGCTCTGGCTTGGCTTTTGAAGTGTCAATGTATCCAGGCTACCGCAAAATCCGTTATGAAATTGCGTTGGCATGGGGTGTTAAAAACATCAAACCTGAACACACCGCAACCTTGCTTGGTTAATCAGCAACATCAAAGGGGCTTAATTGCCCCTTTTTTGAGGGTTTAAAGCATGACGGTAACAATAGGCTATACAACAGACGATGCGTTTATCGCATTTGCATTAGCGCGTGGCGTAACTGTCACAACGCCTAACGCTTCGATTTATCTCACCAAAGCCTTTGATTTTATGGAGGCGCAATGTTGGAAAGGTCAAAAAACGGATTACGCACAGGCTAATGATTGGCCGCGCCAATACGTCTATGTTGATAATGTTTTGTTAGATAGTTCCGTTGTGCCTAGCGGTATTATTAAAGCGCAACACGTTATTGCATTATCAATTGCTAATGGTTATGACCCTTTGGCCACAGTCGAGCGAGCAGTAAAGCGTGAGAAAGTGGACGTACTAGAAGTAGAGTATCAACCAAACGCATCGAGCGCACCGATTGCACGTTCTATCAATGCAGCCTTAGCCGACTATATTGCATCAAGTACGGCAGTTATGAGGACGCTATAAATGGCTATTGATTATGGTAATGTAGCAGTATTAGCTGAGCGGTTGATACGCGAAAATGGCCGCGATGCTTTATTGATTACAGAGACAAATACAGGCGCAGACTATCAGCCTACTGTTAGTCAATCGAGCGAGACAATAAAGCTAGTACAAAGCAGTTTTAATGCTTTAGATAACAATGATTTTTTACTAGCCGCGCATGATGTCAAGTTTTTGGTGTCTAGTGCGTTTACACTAAGCACAAAGCAGCGCATCGAAACAAACGGATTACAATATAGTATTATTGGGCTTAAAGAGATTAAACCAAGCGATACAAACATTTTGTACATTGTGCAAGGGCGTTTATAATGTCATTTAATAGCGATATTGAGAAACTAGCGCGTAAGTTAGCAATTACACAAGCCAAGGCGGTGGCGGCTTTTTGTATCAATATCAGCTCACAAGTAGAGCGTATGAGTCCTGTTGATACAGGATTATTTAGAGCAAATTGGCAAGCATCGCTAGACCAACCGTATAACGGAGCGGTGAAGCCTGCTAATCGTAACGGCTCAATTGACCACGTTATACCTTTTGCTAAAGCCGCAAACGGCCATGTATTTTATTTAACAAACAAATTACCATACGCTAAAAAATTAGAGTATGGCCATAGCCAACAAGCACCTAATGGCATGGTTAGAGTAAGTGCTAGAC
>NZ_CALETI010000105.1 GCF_937920075.1 uncultured Agitococcus sp. | reverse complement strand
TCCCTACACGACGCTCTTCCGATCTAGTTTTACTCTCACTAGCCACTATATTTTCAAAGTTAATCGTGCGATCTGGCGCAATAATCAAGCGAGTAAAAGGTTTATTGGCTATAACTTCTTTGACATTAATTGACATCGGCTCTAATTGCCATTTTAACCCCTTTGCCAGTAAATCTTGCCATGCCAAAAAGCGTTGATTGAGTTTAAGATCATTGGCAGCAAACTGACTAACACCCACATTACCTTGAAAGCTGGCTTGGTTTTTAAGCTGCTGACTAAATTGCAAATGACCATCAACATTGACCAAGCCACTTTCTAGCTTTAACAATGCCACTTGTTGTAAATAGCTAGATAATGGTACTAAGGCTAAGTTTTCTATTTTTAGCTGTGTATTCACCATTAATGGTGATTCATCTAGCTCACCTTTTAAGTTTATTTTCCCACCTGTTGATAACTGAATATCACTTTGTAGTTGATGTGGCTTTTTGAGATCTAATTCTGGATAAACCGTTAGTTCATTAATAGTAATTTTTTGTTTAAAAACAGGCTGTTGCTGTTGATCCTGTGCATCAACCTCAAAATTACGCAGATTTAACTCACCTAAACTGAATTGTGTTTTGGATTTTGTGCTTGTGGTCTTTGCTGACGAGCTAGCTTGTAAACGTGTTGCTAAATTATTTAGCTTTTGCTGCAAATCAATCTCACCATTTTTTAAGAGAGCAATTTGAGTACGTCCACCTTCTAAACTAATTTTACCAGTATGAAACTGTTGCGCTTGGGGTTTAGCACTAAAATTACTCACCAACAAATTTGGTAGCGTGAACAAAGTGTTTTGTTGGCCATTAATTAACAAGTCCTGTACACTGATTTTTTCTAGCGATAGTTGGTCTGCTTGCTGTTGCCATCTGATATTAGCTAACTGTAAATCTGCCAAATTAACAATTTTTTGCTGTTCGCTGTGTAAGTTCAAACTGTTTATTTGGCTATGATGAATCGTCAATTGTGGATTTGGCCAATTCGCTTTAATGTTATCTAAGCTTAATTTCTCTAACTGATAAATAATTGGCTGTTGGTTAGTGCTTTGTGCCACCAAGTCATAAATTTTTACAGACGTTTTATCAATATTTAGCTCAGGTTTTTCATTAACTAATTGAAATTGATAATCACCTTGTACATCTAAAAAAGCTTGATTTAAGACTATAGGCACATCATTGGTTAATGCATAATCCGCAAGGGGTTTTAGCTGTAATTTTTTAATTGCTAATTGGCCTTGTGAGCGTATTGGATTTAACCCCAATGTACCTTGCCATGCAAAACTTTCACCTTGATTTGTTTGTGCCGCAAATTGATAACGGCCTTGGTCATTGGCTAAGGAGCTAATATTAAAAAGTTTTAGATTTAAGTCATTAAACTGACTGACAAAAGGATGTTGGCGACTATAATCAGCCAAATCAATTTTTGCTTGATGAATTCCTAAAATGGCTAATTGCCATGCGGTACTGCTTTTCTCTTCATGGTCATCAGGTGGCAACAATTGTAATAAATTAAATTGTCCTTTTTGATTAATCTGAGCATTAATATAGGGATGAATGACATCTAACTCGTCAACATAAATTCTTTGTTGCCAAGCAGATAATAGTAAGCTGGCATTAGCATATAAATGCTCAGCCGATACCAACAGTTCTCCTTGCGGTTGTTTAATACGCAAACCTTCAATTTTGATGGCTAACGTTAAAGGATTAATTTCTACTTTTTTAATATCTAATTCTAGATGCAAAGTCTCAGCAACATAGTCTTTAGCAAATTTGGTGACTAAACTGGGTGCAGCCAAAAATCCTAATAAACTATAAGATAAAAAAACTGTTCCCCAACCCAAAACATGTTTTTTTTGTTTCGTAGTTAATTTAGATGGCTGTTTGGCTGTCATAATCTTGCTTATAAGAAAAAGATGTATTTTATTGTTATCATAAAAAAACTAGCAGATAGTCAAACAACAAGCTAGTTTTATGATCGAATATAAGCTTATTTTAACAGCAAGATATCAAGAGACGATATTTTTATGTGATATTCAACGGTTTAATGACTAAGCTTTCTAAACAAGCTCCTTGACAGGAATCGACTCATCGACCAAACGAGCAGCATCAATCGCTAAACTCTCAGCGATAATTTTTTTACTGAGCATAAATTCTTGTGGTCGGTTAATACAGTCAGCGGCAATCAATTTGCCTTGCTGTAAATAAAACGCGGCAAAACTGCGACCGTTTAGACTATCACCACGAATCACCACTTGGTCATAACCTTGACTCAAGCCTGCAATTTGTAATTTCAAATCATATTGGTCAGACCAAAACCACGGCAAACTTTTATACGGCTTATGCACACCACAAATGGCTGCTGCCGCTGATTTGGCTTGGTCGCTGGCATTAGGCACAGACTCTAAACGCATTCTACGGCCATAAATGGCATTAAAATGATTGGCACAATCGCCTGCGGCCACAATATTCGCATCATTAGTTTGGCCAAATTCATCGACCACAATGCCATTATTGACTTCTAAACCTGCTTGCTCGGCCAACTCAACATTAGGCACAACCCCAATACCAATAATCACCAAGTCTGCCAAAAACTCTCGTCCATCCGCACATTTCACTGCACGCACTTGCTCTTCACCAACAATCTCACTCACAGTCATTTGGGTATAGATGGCTACGCCTTGTTGTTGATGGATACGGGTATAAAATTCTGACATTTCGGGAGCGGTCACACGCTGCAAGACTCGCTCAGCCATTTCTAGCACCACCACATCCATCCCTAATTTTTTTAAGGAAGCGGCTGTTTCTAGGCCAATATAACCGCCACCAATAATCACTGCACGTTTGCCTTGTACAACATACGGTTTAATCGCCTGAATATCCGCAATATTACGCAAATAATGCACACCAGCTAAATTTTCGCCTGTTAGCCCTGCTGTACGTACTCTTGCACCTAAACACAAGGCTAGCTTATCGTAGTGAAGCTGTGTGCCATCGTTGAGGGTAACTTTTTGTTGCTGTCTATCAAGTGCAGTTACTCGCCCTTGTTTAAATTGAATGGCACTCTTTTCATAAAAGCTCGCTGGACGAATCAACAAGTCATCAATGTCTTTATCACCTGCTAAAAAAGTTTTTGATAAAGGTGGACGATGGTAGGGCAAATAAGGTTCATCACCGATGATGGTAATTTGGCCTTGCCAACCTTCCTGACGCAAACTGGTGGCTAACTGTGCAGCCGCATGGCTGGCACCAATAATCAGGCAAACTTGATTTGACATGGTGTTAATCCTAAAAATTACCCTTCGACTTCGCTCAGGGTACATTTTTGTGAGGGTTGCGCAGAGTTATGTTGGTTGAGCGGAGTCGAAACCAACCGATACTTCGACTTCGCTCAGTAACCATACTTTTCTTAGTGTCAGTTTAACTATATTTAGGCGTGACTTTTACCATCATTTTGCCATAGCCTCTAACAAAGTTAGACTGTACTATTTCTGGCTCGGCCAACACTTCAATATTGTCAAAACGCTTTAAAATTTCTTCCCATAAAATACGCAATTGCAATTCGGCTAAGCGATTACCCATACAACGATGTACACCAAAACCAAACGATAAATGGTTACGCGCACCTTTACGATCAATAATAAAGGCATCTGGATTATCAATGGCGCGTTCATCTCGATTCCCTGACACATACCACATGACGACCTTATCACCCTTTTTAATTAACTGACCATTTAACTCAACATCTTGCTTAGCAATACGACGCATATAAGCTAAGGGCGTTTGCCAACGAATAATCTCAGAGACCATGTTTGGAATCACACTCGGATTATTTTTGAGCTTGGTAAACTCATTAGGGAATAAATTTAAAGCATACACCCCACCCGACATCGAATTACGTGTGGTGTCATTACCACCGACAATTAATAAGGCTAAATTTCCCATAAACTCCATTGGCTTTTTAATGAGGTCTTCGGTGTCTTTGGAATACACCAACATACTCATCACATCATAACCCATAGGTTTACCAGCAGCTTTATCTGCCGCTTTTTGATACCAAAGCTCAGAAAACTGTTTGGTCATCTCATAAGCGGCATTGTAAAACTCATCATTGCTACTACCCGGCCCGCCTGTTGCTTGTGGGCTACCTGCAATAATATCTGACCAATAAACCAATTTATGACGTTGTTCATAAGGGAAATCAAACAAAGTCGCCAACATACGCGTGGTTAATTCAATCGACACATTTTGCACCCAATCAAAAGGGGTATTCACAGGCAATTCATCTAATACCTGTTGCGTGCGTGTGCGAATTAAACCTTCTAATTCTTTTAAATTTTTTGGAGCAACCACATCTTGTACGGCTTGACGCTGTTTATCATGCTTGGGAGGATCCATCGCAATAAACATTTCAGCAGGTAAACCTTCGGGCGTTTGGCCAATAATAATTGCAGGTTCAGCAGAAAATATGTCGTGATTTTTATCAACAAAGACAATATCTTCATAACGTGTCACCGACCAAAATGCACCAAATGGACTACTTTTTTGGTAATGCACAGGGCTTTCGTCACGCAAGCGTTTAAAATAAGACTGCCATTTTTTTTGCTTATATAAAAATGGATTACTGACATCAATTTCTTCTAATTTAAGTGTCGCTACTTCAGGAATCGGCTGCTCAATAAACTCATCAAAGGGCTTAGTTTGTAATACTTTATGTTTCACCGTTTGAAAAATCTGTACGCCTTTCACTAATATTGGAATAGGTACATTTGCAGATACAGTCTCGACAACAAAATTAGATGCTTTTTCAACGGCTGGCACTTTTTCTAATTTTGTGATGACAGATGATGCTTTTTGAATAGCAGATGTTAACAAACTCATGATATTTACCCTGACAATTATGTTGATTGAGCGGAGTCGAAACCACTTCGACTTCGCTCAGTGTGTCTTTTTGTTTGTCCTGTATGTGGATTACATTTGAAACTCTGGCAAATGCACTTCCATCCCATCCATTGCATTCGTGATTTGGATTTGACAAGCCAAGCGTGAATTTGCTTGTCTTTCTGGAGTCATTTCTAACATTTGCAATTCTTCTGACTTGGCACTATTGACCAAACCCAACCATTGATTACCCACCATCACATGACACGTGCCACAGGCGCACTCGCCACCACAATCTGCATCAATACCTTGTACACCATTATCCATGGCAATCTGCATTAATGTTTTGCCATCTTCCAGCTCAACAACATGTTGTTTGCCTTCATGATTAATAAATTTAATAATGCCCATGAATATTCTCCAATGTAGAATTAGTACATACTCATCAAAATAAGTATGAAAATATGCGTTTAGAATATGACCATTAACACGAATTAAATAGGTCATTTATTGACATTAAGGAGTCATTAAAAGACTTTTTGTCGTATATTCTCAAATAAATATTATTAACGATGAGTCAAAATCTGATGTTAGACCCTTCTTATATAGCAGATGATATTGCCAACATTCCTTCTAATTACTCACGGATTATTGGCCGAGAATTAGAACTACAAATGAGAGATTTGCCTAAATTATTAAAGTTTACCCAACTTAGCCCTGAGCAATTTCTGCAAGATGATATTTTGCTCACCACACGCCAACAAGTTCAGATTCTGCATAATGCCTTAAACCTATCACCACATCCCGATTTTGGCTTACGTTTAGGCCGTCATTTAACCCCTGCCACACATGGTGCAATGGGCTTTTTGATCAATAGCAGCCCCAACTTATTAATGGCCTTACAAGCCTTTCAAGCCTTTGTACCTACACGTATGAGTTTTGTACGCTTAAATTTTAAAACGCAACAAGAATGGGTTGAATGTGAAATTCGCTTTGAAACCCTCTTGAGTGAAGAAATTTATCGCAGCTTATTAGAATGTTGTTTGATGGTATTTGTTGCTTGTGCTGAATTTATAATTGGCCGTCCTTTAGCTGAAGCACAAATTTATTTTAGTTTTGCCAAACCAAGCTACAGCCATGTCTACAGTGATTATTTTGCAGCAGATTATCAATTTTCTGCCCCTTACTCTAAAATTAGAATCCCTATAGAAACCTGTCACATTGCCAATGTCTCGGCTAATCATGACAATTATGTTTTAGCCATGAAACAATGTGAAACCATGTTGTCACAGTTAAAATCACATAAATGCAGCACCACCTATCAATTGCAAAAAATGATGTTATCTCAGCCTTTAGGCACACTCAGCGAAGAAGATGCTGCTGCGGCTTTATTTATTAGCAAACGCACGCTTGCACGCCATTTAGCCAAAGAAGGCAGTAGTTATATGGAAATTCGCGAAAAATTATTATCCGAACAAGCGAGTCACTATTTACGCAATAGTACAATGTCTGTTGAAGCGATTGCCTCTTTGCTTAATTATCATGACAGTGCCAACTTCCGTCGTGCCTTTAAGCGTTGGTTTGATGTAAGCCCCAAAGAATATCGACAAAAACTAGCAATTAAGCCGTCTCCTACCGAATAGGGACGGCTTATCACTAAAACCTAATGTCTATATAGATAAAAAGTATTTTAGTTATATAGAAAGTCTTGATATGCTTCGCACAATTTTTTTACCAAGCACAGTGCAAGGCTTATGTATCAATACGACGCTTACGATCAAAAAATTGTCGATCAACGTGTGGCACAATTTCGTGACCAAACTCAACGTTATCTCAATCAAGAATTAACCGAAGACCAATTCCGCCCTTTCCGTTTACAAAATGGTTTATACGTGCAACGTTATGCGCCAATGTTACGGGTTGCGATTCCTTACGGAATGTTATCTAGTGTGCAATTACGCACCTTGGCTAATATTGCCCGCGATTATGACCGTGGTTATGCCCACATCAGTACTCGCCAAAACATTCAATATAACTGGCCAGAACTTGCCAGAGTGCCTGATATTTTGGCTGACTTGGCCAAAGTACAAATGCACGCTATTCAAACCAGCGGCAACTGTATTCGTAATACCACGACTGACCAATTTGCGGGTGTTGTGGCAGGCGAAATTATTGATCCACGCCCAACTTGTGAATTAATTCGTCAATGGTCAACCTTCCATCCTGAATTTGCTTTTTTACCCCGTAAATTCAAGATCGCGGTTAATGCTTTACCTGACACAGATCGTGCCGCAACAGCCGTGCATGATATTGGTATTTATATCGTTAAAAATGAAGCAGGCGAAATTGGCTACAAAGTATTAGTTGGTGGTGGTTTAGGCCGTACGCCAATTATTGGCTCGATTATTCGTGAGTTCTTACCACAAAACGAATTGATTGCTTATTTAGATGCCGTTTTACGTGTTTATAACTTGTATGGTCGTCGTGACAACAAATATAAAGCCCGTATCAAAATTTTGGTGAAAGCCTTAACCCCTGCTGTATTTGCTGAAAAAGTTGAAGCCGAATTTGCCCACACCAAAACTGAAGCAATGCTTGTTCCTGCTGAAGAATTTGCACGTTTAGCCAGTTTCTTTACAGAGCCTGCTTATCAAAGCTTAACGGATAGCCCAACCGCGTTAACTGACGCTTTAAGCAGCAACAAAGCTTTTGCTTTATGGTATCAACACAATACTCATGCACATAAAAAAGCAGGCTATCGTATTGTAACGTTATCGTTAAAACGTACAGGTGTTGCACCTGGTGATATTACCAGCGAACAAATGTTGACGGTTGCTGATTTAGCCGACCAATACAGCTTTGGTGAATTACGCACTACCCACGAACAAAACATTGTTTTAGCCGATGTGCGTCAAGAGCAATTATTTGATTTGTGGCAACAATTATCAGCCTTAGGTTTTGCAACGGCTAATATTGGCTTCTTAACCAATATTATTTGCTGTCCAGGTGGTGATTTCTGCTCCTTAGCTAATGCTAAATCCATTCCTATTGCTGAACAAATTCAACGTCGTTTTGAAGACATTGACCAAGTTTATAATATTGGCCATTTAGATATTAATATTTCGGGCTGTATGAATGCTTGTGGTCATCACCATGTTGGTCATATTGGTATTTTAGGTGTCGATAAAAAAGGCGAAGAATACTATCAAGTTTCTTTAGGTGGCAATAGTAACCATGATGCCAGTTTAGGTGACATCTTAGGCCCTTCTTTTTATGCCGAAGAAATGGCCGATGTGATTGAAGAAATTTTGAATGTGTATTTAGATAACCGTCAAGAAAACGAACGTTTCTTAGATACTTATCGCCGTATTGGTTTAGCTAAATTTAAGGAGCGCGTCTATGCCTAATATTATTAAAGACGGTGCTATCGTCGCTGATACCTATCAATTAGTTACTGAAGCAGGTGCTTTACCTGCTCAAGATATTGTTGTTAGCCTTGATGTTTGGCAACAACAACAAGATGCTATTTTAGCTCATCCTCATAAAAAAGGCGTGATGTTAAAACCCGATCAACATCCCGAAGTAATTGCAAACGATGTACAGCAATTGGATATGATTGCTTTAGACTTTCCTGCTTTTGCTGATGGTCGTGGTTATTCCTACGCTGCCTTATTACGTCAACGTTTTGGCTTTACGGGTGAATTACGCGCAACAGGTGATGTGTTTAAAGACAACTTGTTTTACTTAAAACGTTGTGGCTTTAATAGTTTTGCCGTTCGTGCTGATAAAGACATTCATGTTGCTTTACAAGGCTTAAATAACTTTAGCGAAAGTTATCAAGCTTCTGTTGATGAGAGTCGCCCACTCTATCGCAGACGTTTTGCCTAATTCCCCCTCTCCCACAGGGAGAGGGTTGGGGTGAGGGTTAAAAGCCGCTGAAATCAGCGGCTTTTTTAGGTTTAGATTTTGGGTTGAGGGTTATAGCATGCTTGAGTTTGAATGTTGGTTACTGCTCCTAAAGAAGCATAACCTAATTCTTTTTTCTTTTCGGCATTTGACTCACTTAAGTACTTTAAGTAATTAACATAATTTGCCCATAAAGCGACTTCGCCTAACTTTTCCCGTTCATCTTGTTGGTTTTTAATCGTTACTATACCTGTTGTAGCCCGAGCAACATCAATTTGTACTTTTGGCCCACCAGACATACCAGAAATAGCCCCTAAATGAAAGCCATACAATTTATACCAAACATCTGAAGATGGTAATTTTTTCGCCCAATCACCAATCAACATCACAGGCGCAATTAATGATTCACTGGTTGCTTGTTGCGTTCTATCAACCAACACACTGGCAACAAATCCCAAACGTTGCTCTTGCATATCCAGTGTATCTTTTAATGTACTGGAGTCAACCACAGAACAATCATTATTTCTATCCGAAATAATATTGCCATTCTCTAAAATCGTAATACCTATATCACCTATTAAACATCCCGTACTAGAACATGCTGTTGACGTATTACTATCTTTTAAAGTTAATTTTAAATGTAAAGGAAAAATCGGTTTTTCACCCGTGACTATATTGTCTTTAGTACGCCAAAAATTACCGTCTAAATACATATTAGGCGTACGTGTCTTTTGTAAACTCAAAGTCCCTGTTGAAATTTGGCTAATACCTGTTGCTGACTCACGTTGCCATGCACCAAGCTGATTAATATCCACTCCCTGAGCTTGTGTTAAACCATATGCAAATCTATAGGCTGCTTCACCAGAGGAAATATTATTTTTGCTTAATACACCTCGGGTTACTTTGATACTATCACCAAGAGCAGTTTTCAAAACAAAATTTGCAGGGATAACATTACCTTTTGTTGTAAATAATGGCTCATTAGTATTAAAAAACAAATCTTGTGGAACAGTCTTAACCACAAAGTCTTTAAAAACTAAAGAATTATTTAAATCATCTGTTGATAACTCTTTTTGCCACTCCAACGCTGTGCCGATAGTCTTACCATCCCTGTCCACCAAAAAAAACATAGATACCATAGAATGAAGATTAGAACCTGTCCAACGCGCAAACATGCCATTATAAACATTATCTGATTCTTTAATAAAAGTAGGGACTACTTCATAAATACCCGCATTAATGGCAATTAATGAGTCATTAAAACGCGCTTGTGCTTGCGCTGCACCCACATTAGCCAAAGATTTTGGTGCCAACTTATCAAACATCGGCTTTAAAACTTTATCAAAATCATCAGCAGCAAATACTGTTAAAGGAATACTTGAAACAAGCTCATCTATCGCAAATTTATCTTTAATATCCAATACAATACGATTA